>JAAKFC010000199.1 GCA_011065225.1 Chlamydiota bacterium | reverse complement strand
AGCCTCTCGCCAAGGAATAGATTTTTCCTTCTTTTGGTTGACAACTTTCTGTTTTCTGATCCTAATACGGCGCGTTTTCGTGTGTGCCGACATAATACACCTCAATCCATTTTTCTTTTTCTTGTTGATCAGGAGAAAAATATCTTACTAAGAATGACTGATTTATAAATTTTTTTCAATAGAACCGCATATTTAAAGTTCTTTCCCAAAAAATCCCCTTCTCTGCTAAGGTATTGGGCATATGATCCTTACAATCCGTTTGCTCCTTCTTCTACAAATTCTTGTCTCTACACATGTCTTTTCCCATCTTCCATCCCAGGAAGAGACCGAGGAAAACCTAAAACGCCTAGAAATCCTCGCTGAGCCCCACTGCTTTTCCATACCAGAGGGCGGCTTCGTCTATTTTCTTCATCCTGGCGTAGAAAAATGGCTAGCAAAACCCTTAAATGCAGAAATCATCAAAGAAATCCGAATATATAAAAAAATATGCAGAAACTTTTTCCTTAAACTGTTAAAAGCCAGCTACATATAGCTGCGCACGTTAAGTAGTTTTGGCCTCCCTGTACGCATGTATCCACACAGTTTTGGAATTCTGTCCCTCCTGCAATTGCCGTAGGTAAACTTGCTAGCGCAAATAAAGCAAAAACAGGAAGAGCAACAGCTGTAACCGTCTTTAAAATAGTTTGTGGGTTATTTAAATGGAAAGTGGGGAAAGGTTCACAAATTTTTGAAGTAACAACAGAAAGAGAATTCATAAAAAGACCTCATTTTTTTGCCTGAATGGCGGTTCAGTAAAAATTTTACGTTATTTGGTTATTTTAACGCCAATCCTGGATCAACTCGTAGGTCCAAAGTAGCAAAAGTTCTTGATTCGAACCAGGCATGATGGGAACCATCTCCCTGGATAAGCTCCCCAAAATGGCTTCTTCTCTTCCTCCGTTGATGGATCCTGATCTGTTTCTTGACTTTGTTTTTCCAAAGCCCTTCTTCTATCATCCATTTTCGCAAGGTCTCTACAGATACAGTAATCCCATGCATCGCACTGAGTTTCTCCTGCGCAAAGGTTGGTCCCCAATCTTTGCACATAGGATCATCCAGGAGCCTCACTGCTCTTTTGCGAGTCTCAGCAGGGATGCGCCTTATATTGGGTACCCCTCTTCTTTTCGAAATGATCCCTTGTTTTCCTTCGAGCTTATATCGTTTTCGGATACGTTTGATCTGCCGTAGGCTAAGATCCAATTCTCTGCTCGCCTGATCAATACTTAACACTTTTTTGTCGATCTGTTCCATCACACTAAGACGCATCGCTTCTCGTATGCTCATCATTTTCTCCAATGTTTTTGCCCCCTTTTTTGGTCTCAGAGGTGACATTTTAGTTTGGGAGAAAGGTGACATTACAGTTTTGGGCTTACACATCTAAAAATTATTTGCCAATTATTTTAAGAAAGTTTAAGGTTTAGGTAAATTTTTCAAACCTTGGAGGTTATTTATGTCGATGGAAGGTTTTACCGTAAATCTACCTGGTCTAAATGAAGAAAAGGAATATAATGTATTTAATTGCTTATCTACTTGCTTATCTACTTTTTTTAGGTGGCATTCGAATCCTGCCCTTGCTCTTGTAAGGACCATAACAGAATATGCAACACCAATAATAGAGCAAGCAGGTGAGAACTATGTAGACTCTTTTCGATCTCCACAGGAATGGCAAGAGAAGAAACTACGGCAACTGAGGGGAACATTAAATTTTGAAGATAAAGAAATAAGCCCTGTGCAAAAAGCTTGTGAATGGGTTTTAGATCCACAAGTGTTTGAGACGGCTTTAACAGTTATAGCAACTGGAACTGTAGCGATCTCAAAAGCGAACTCCACGGGAAATGTCATAGCTTCTCGAGGCCCCTCTTCTCTTCATTACCTCACAAGACCGTCCATGGAAGGATAGGGTGGAACATTTAGTAATTAACGCCAATCCTGGATCAACTCGTAGGTCCAAGTAGCAAAAGTTCTTGATTCGAAAGTTGGATTGAAGGCTTAAATGATTTTAGTTGATAAGCTGCAAGACCACTGAGAAGGTTCACTGCAAAATTGATCTTGGATCTATGGCGATGATGCTCTATCTGGCAGTTGTTTTTGAGTTGATTATTAACACTTTCAATAACCCCACGCATTTTAAGTAAAAGTTTATCTCTAATCGGCATTAGTTTATTCTTCTTATTGGATCGAAGTTTTGTGATCAGCTCTACTCCAACTAGTTAGGAAATAAACGTAAACCCTCGACAGTTTATCTAAACATTCATAAGTATCATTATCAGACGTTAAATTCAATGAAAAATAACGAATCCCCTTACAGCAGAAAAATCTAAAATCAGCAACATTTGGCAATAGAAAAAAGTTCTTAAACTTTTAATTTTGGAGCTTTACAGCCCGAAAGTAACCATTTCGGTGACGTCACCAAAATGGTCAAATTGTGCTCTGGAAGTGAAAGAGAAATCCCTGACATCATGCACCTGAAGAAGATATTAAAAAAATGGAAAAACGCATCAAGAAGGAAAAGGAAAAGTTTATTGAAAATTCTGATGCGTTGCCTACAGTAACTAATAAATAATGAACAGCATATTTAAAGTTCTTTTGTAAAATTCTCTAGCTAGATAAGATTGTCCCACATGAAACAGTTCTTTTTCCTTCTACAAATTCTTGTCTCTACGCATGTCTTTTCCCATCTTCCATCCCAGGTAGAAACCGAGGAAAACCTAAAACGCCTAGAAATCCTCGCTGAGCCCCACTGCTTTTCCATACCAGAGGGCGGCTTCGTCTATTTTTTTCATCCTGGCGTAGAAAAATGGCTAGAAAAGCCTCTGAATACAGAAGTCATCAAAGAAATTCGAAAGGAGCTCTCCCCTCATCTGCAGATTCCCCTCACAAAAGAAGGATTTACTGCCGCATCTACTCGTCGA
>JAAKFC010000198.1 GCA_011065225.1 Chlamydiota bacterium | reverse complement strand
GCAGGTCCTGAATTTGAATTTTTGGCCGAATCCAATCGTCAAATGCCGATTGGCAAGAACAAAAATACAAAGATTGGGCCTGTCTATCCAGTAGAGCGACGGGAAAAATTGTACAAAGTCGAGGTTATCAGCTAGTGGGCGAAAAATGTACAAAGTCGAGATAAGGAGAGAAGTATAGGTCAATTCAAATTTTTATGCGATTTTGCAGGTGTCCTGCCCCCACCCCCCGTGAACGCGTACCAAAAAAAAATATTGACTATTAAATTTAAAATTCAGAAAAATGGTGCCACTTAAATTCCAAAGTGGAGGTTTTCAATGGATATTTCTAGTATAGAATCAAGTAGCCAGCCTATTACAGTCTT
This sequence comes from Chlamydiota bacterium, assembly GCA_011065225.1. Classification (GTDB taxonomy): domain Bacteria; phylum Chlamydiota; class Chlamydiia; order Chlamydiales; family Rhabdochlamydiaceae; genus Sacchariniichlamydia. The sequence continues at coordinate 2,592 of JAAKFC010000198.1, read as the reverse complement.
TGTTGATCAAGATACAATTGATTCAGTAAAAAATAGTTATAACCGAATTCTTGATGCATCCAAGCCTGCCCTAATAATCGGGGTAAATGGAGGCTTAGCTGTAGCAGCAACATATGTAACAAATAGCCCCGCGGGTGCCATAATAACCGCTGACCAAATCATTGCTACAGAGCTAGTTGAAGAAGTATCAATCCCAGTAATTAGGTCTGTTGGCCACTCTTCAATTGATGCTACTGCTTACTCCATGAATAGTTCATATCAATGGTCAATGGGTTAATTCTCAGGATTAAAAGTAGGAAGGGCAAATGTCAGCAGTTCCAACAACCTTAGTGAGAACTTGGTCAATCCTTGCGCAAAGGATGCATGCCCCTTTATTGAGCAAGGTCAGTCTCTATGATTTATCTGATGGTTTAATAAATGTTCTACTTGCTTTGGAGTGCTTCCAGCAGGCTACTACTAGAAGAGAGCATACAGCAATGATTGAAAGGGGATTAGGTTATTGGAGCTATTCTATTGGAAACCTGCGAGAATCTTGTTTCCCAAATATAGAGAGAATCGCTTATAGATTTTTTCCTCCCACGCGTCAAGAAATTGGGGAGAATATTTTCTTGCATACTGCATCTCCTCAAGATAAGAGTCGAGCGATTCAGAATGCTATTGGACAGGCCCTTCCTTCCCTTTCACAAATGATACGTTCTGTATATGGGGGAGCTATCCTCTCTATTCTCTCTGCAGCTGACCATTGGAATCAAGGGATAAATGAAAGGGGTGACATTTTGTGGAATACAGGGATCAGGTTTTTTTATCAAGAAAGACCCGAAGAGACAAATCAGTTTATAAGAAAGGTTTATTCCGGTTTCCATCAACTCACCGAATTGCCAATGTCTTCAGATTTCAATTTAGCACGAGAAGTATTTGACATGTCCTCAGATTTCAATTTAGCACGAGAAGTATTTGGCATGTCCTCAAATGCACAGGCAAAAGTTTCGGCAGTTTTTCATGCAATCAAAGATCTTCTCACATATCGTTTTGGGACCTCGTATGGAAGTCCAGTAAATGCTATTCCTGATTGTACATATTTAGAAGAAAAATTATATTGGCAGAGCGAAGCAGTGTTTAAGATTCACAGAAACCTCACCGATTTTTCTAGTTTTGAACTATTACGCGGTGAAGCTATCCCTCCAATCCAGGGTTTTAGAATTAGATTTGGGAAGCTTTCTGATAATATTGCAGTTCCTGCATTTCCATTTATCATTCATCTCCATAACCCTACTACTAACACAACTTTCATAAGAAATGATTTTATGGATATTCCCCGAAATTTGACGGTAGAACAGGCTGCACCCTATATACGCAATTATCAAATCAGAATTGGCGTTGAAGAAAGGGATACCACTTCTCAGAGGAGACCAGGTATGTGGAATGAGGATGTATGGATATCTCTCATGACTGCAAGGAGTTTGATGAATTCCATGTATTCTTTTAATTTTCGAAAAGCTGCCGTTTCTCTCATTTCTATAGGAAGCAGTTCAAACTCTTCTTCGTGTGTGAGCTGCATACCAAATGTTGGCCATGCTGCGCTTCTAATAGAAAATTGTTTTCAAGGAAATCACTTGATGAAAAGGATCCATCTTGTAAAAAATGAAAGCTCCTCAGGAACAATTCGAGTTGATCAGATCGATGAAATCAATAATATTAGGTGTAAGTCGATTACCTGGGTGATGGATGCAGAAAAAGTAGAGAGAGTATTCGCTGGAATCTCAGGACAGCATGTTAGATTTAACCTCATTGGAATATTCGGAAGAGACAACTGCTTAACATGGGCTGTCAGAAAACTTCATGAGTTAGGTCTTCCAATCCCATCAGCATGGCGTTTTTGGCCAGATCGGTATCTGTCAGAGATTTTCCCATCAGCAAATGTTACTGAAACTTCTTAGAACCTGTTCAAAATCTTTTTAGAAGCAGTACGACAAAAGCAAGGGCAACCATATTCAGGCTGGTACTGAGTTTTCTTTCACAGTTTTTCCAAAGTCTACGGCACTTTTCCAACCAAGCAAAGGAGCGCTCAACAACCCACCTTTTCGGAATGACTTTAAAGGTATGCAGTTCACTGCGTTTAGCAATCTCCACCCAGCAACCCAATAATGCTTTCACCCTAATGGCAAATTTTTCTCCTGTATAGCCACCGTCTGCAAGAACATTCTTCACTCCGGGTAAAGCTGCTCCATGCAATACAAATGCCTCCAAGGCACCTGCTCGGTCGGTAACGTTTGCAGTGGTGATGTGAATTGCATGGGGCAGGCCTTGAGGAGGATGTCCCGAAGTTAGTTGGAACTAGAATTTGAAAAATGTGGCTCCAGCTGCCAAAATGGCAGCTCACAAAAAACTTAAACAAAAGGAGCCACGGTATGAATAGCACAAAAAAGAACAACCAAGAGCAACCGATTTCCCTAGCTTGCCCAGAGGAACAAATAGCAGCCTTAATTGCCGAGGCCAAAACAAGCTTCGAGGATATTTTTGCAGCATTGAAAAGCGAACTGGTCCATTACTTGCTTTTCTCTAATCGGGAGCTATTAGCCGGAACCAAATACC
>JAAKFC010000197.1 GCA_011065225.1 Chlamydiota bacterium | reverse complement strand
AGATGTATTGATCCGCACAGGCCTTTGTCGATCTATTACAAAACACGATGAAATATCACAAATCTTGAGCGCTCCACAAATAGCAATAGATGAGCAAAAAATTTATGCCGAAATTGGCTACAAAGAGAATTGGCGAGATATTTTGCTCAAAGAACTAACCCAATAAATTAACCACAGAGATCACAGATTGCTTCGACGACAGTCTCTTAGGATTTAGTTGTTTTCTAACTTAGAAAATTCCAAATGTGCATTATAAAAAAACTTTCTTGTTTCAATATCCAAATTAGGGGTTAGTTTATATAATAGATCCAACCAATTTAATGCAGAACCAAAATGCTTCTCTCCTTTCATATCTTCAAGATGAAACTGAACAAGTTTTATTAGTTCCTTTTTAAATTCATTATTCTGATGCTGTGAATTAAGATAATTATCAATCCTGCAACGTATGAGCCCTTTTGGGTATCCGAATCCTTTTAAATCTTGTAAAATGTTTTCTTCTTCTTTGCTGAGTTTGTTTACATGAGCATTAGCGTTTGATTCTTTTTCGAAATGATCGAGATTTGGTACGCAGTCTATTTCTTTCATAGTATTCCTGACGCGATTCTTATTTATTTGATATTCCATACTAAAAAAATGATCTTTAAGAGCTTCTTCTATTTTAAGCTCCAAATCTGCTTTACTGAGCACCTCATTTACCATGTCGTGTGCCATAAGCAAATTCTTCATTTTTATAGTAACATCAATGCAGTCTAAGAGAAATTTCTCAACTTGTAATTTAAATTCTTTATTTTGAGGTTTTGATTGAATTTTTTCTAACGCAACACAATAACAATCAAAATAATTCTCATATTGAAAATTATATTTTAATCCTTTCAAAAAGCTTTCTTCTTCACTTGTAAGACTGAGATTATTATTATGTGAAAAATTATAAGCGTTATTATTATTTGGGATAGATTCTACAGAACCCATTATATTTACTCCTTAGTTTTATTTAAAATATTTTAGCATAAACCGAGAATAAAAATCAAGCAGAAAAATGAGCGACGAAGTCGCCTCTGTGTGCTCTGAATCTCTGTGGGTTAAAAAATTTAAGCCAATAATCGATTCAGAATGGCATCCACGGTGAAGCCAAACTCAGCCTGCAGATCGCTCATGGGAGCCGAAGCACCAAAGGTTTCGATGCTCACTGAAATGCCATCGGGGCCTACCCACTTGCCCCAGCCCATGGAGACGCCCGCTTCAATACTAACGCGTTTACCGAGATCACCACCGAGCACTTCTTTTTTGTAAGCGTCATCTTGTTTTTCAAAAATCTCAGTACAAGGCATTGAGACTACGCGAACGTTTTTGTCTCGTTTTTGTAGTGCTGCTGCAACATCATAAGCAAGAGAAACTTCTGAGCCCGTTGCAATGAGGCAAAAATCGGCTTTCCCATTTTCTTTTTTGAGGATATAGGCTCCTTTGCCCACTTCTTGGTCATATGGGACATTCGTCTCTTCGAGTATGGGAAGATTTTGGCGCGAGAGAATGATAGCGGTTGGACCGCGATAGCGAAGAGCGGCAATCCAGGCCATTTTCACTTCATTGGCATCGGCTGGACGAATCAGTTGGAGTTCAGGCTCAATCTCGCACTCAATGTGTGCCACATGCCCGATCACCTCACCCGCCTCGTTGAAACGATCAAAAGTTGGCAGAATCAGAAAATGCACGAAGTAATCCATGTGTGAACCCGCCCTAAAGGACGGGGTATAATTTGGAAGGGGCTTCGTACCCCTCCCAAAATGTGGATTTAAACTACCGGCCCTGAAGGACCGGGTTTTCTTTTATACAGATCGTGATTCAAAAATCGGAAATTTCACAAGGAGACCCTCAAATTTTTCAACTGCGACGAGCTGCAGTGTTCATAGACACGGAGTGAGGAGCAGGGGACAAATTTGAGGAAAAGTCGACGCAGTGAAAAACCGATTTTTGAATCACGATCTGTATACCCAGATAAAATTCTGGGTGAGAACTTTTTTTTCATTTGTTATACACATCTGAATTGAAGAATTGGAATTTTGCCAAAATCGGAGCCCTGAATTTTGAAGCTTCGAAGCAGCTCACATTCAAGAATATGAGCGATGGAGAAGATTCGAAAAGCAGGGATTTCCGATGAAGGGAAAAACCAATTCTTCATTCACGATGTGTATAAATGTACAAATGCTTTAAGATTTAATCTTGTCCAAGAAAGATTATAAATTACTCTCTAAAAAGTATCGCCAAGGTAGACCGACTCCCTTGAGCAGAAAAGAAGTTGACTCCTACCTCATTGCTCGCATGCCGGCAACCTTTGCTGCCCTGAAAAAAGTCCTCCAAGAAGTCTCCAAGTCTATCTCTCTAGAGCTAGAGATCAAGAGCTTACTCGATTTAGGAGCGGGTCCCGGAACGGGTCTTCTAGCTGCCAAAGAAGTCTTTTCCCATATAGACAGAGCAATCCTCATAGAACGAAATGAACATATGATTGCCCATGCCAAAGTCGAAGCGGAGTGGATCCAGGGAGATTTTTCTTCTATGCCACTGCCTCATAGTGACTTGGTCCTTCTATCCTATTCCTTTGGAGAGCTCCCGGTTAAAACCCAGAAGAAAGTCCTGAAAAAAGCTTGGGAAGTTGCCCAAGTATTCGTCATTGTCGAACCGGGCACACCTAAGGGATTTTCCCATATTTTACAAGCTAGAGATCAACTGATCGAGTGGGGAGGCCATATAATTGCCCCTTGTCCCCATACTAGAGAATGTCCCATGGCCGGCTCAGACTGGTGCCATTTCGCTATCCGCCTCGAGAGGAATCGCGAGCATAAACATGCCAAAGAAGGCACTTTAGGGTGGGAAGATGAGAAATACTCCTACATCGCCATGGGGAAAAAAGAAGCAAAACCTACCCAAGGGCGCATTGTGCGGCATCCCCGAAAAAATCCCGGCCATGTGCTCCTACAGCTC
>JAAKFC010000196.1 GCA_011065225.1 Chlamydiota bacterium | reverse complement strand
CGCTTGTCGAAAAAGGGCTTGCCGATCCAAAGAGGTTGCTGATCAAAGGAGGAAGTGCTGGAGGGTATACGACGCTGGCTGCTCTGGCCTTTCACAATGTATTTGCTGGCGGAACAAGTTATTTTGGTGTGAGTGATCTGGAATTGCTCTATGAAGATACCCATAAATTTGAAGCGCAATATACAGATATACTTGTAGGGCCCTACCCAGAAGCAATCGATCTCATTCGGGAGCGCTCACCGACGAATCACGTCGAAAAGATTTCTGCACCTGTTCTCCTCTTGCAAGGGGATGAAGATAAAGTTGTCCCGCCGAATCAATCATTCAAAATCTATGAAGCCCTCAAGAAAAGCGGAGTTCCTGTAGGAATGATCCTCTTTGAGGGGGAAGGCCATGGATTCCGCAAAGCTCCCAATATCAAGCGCGCGCTCGATGCGGAACTCTACTTCTATTCGCAAATTCTAGGGATTGATCTCCCTCAAGCATTTGAAAAACCTCCAGTAGAAATTATTTCAAATTATGTGGATTGACTTTACAAACTATATTTGGTAATCCGTGAGATACAGAAAAGTGAGATGTTTAGGTGCCTATTAGCGGCAAGGATATGTGCAACTTCTTCCGTAAACTCGGATATGAAATCGTACGAGGTGGAGGTAAAGGCAGCCATTGGAAGCTATACACATCGTGAATGAAGAATTGGTTTTTCCCTTCATCGGAAACCCCTGCCTTTCGAATCTTCTCCATCGCTCATATTCAAGAATATGAGCTGCTTCGAAGCTTCAAAATTCAGGGCTCCGATTTTGGCAAAATTCCAATTCTTCAATTCAGATGTGTATAAAGAAAAAAGGCTGTCCGACCGTGACTATTCCAAACCATAAAGAACTAGCCACAGGCACAGAACACGCTCTAAAAAAACTTTTGGAAAGAGTACAAAAGAAATAAGAGTAAGTTTATGAAATATCATTTTAAAATTCACAAAGAAGGAAAGCATTTTTGGGCTCAATGTGTTGAGTTAGAAGGATGTATTACTCAAGGAACCTCATTGAAAGACCTTCGTAAAAATATGCAAGAAGCCCTTAATCTTTATGTGCAAGAACCTGAAAGCTCTAAAGATTTAGCAGCTCTTCCAGATGAATCTATTCGCAGGTCAAAGTCCATCGAAGAAGTATCTTTGGATCCACAAATAGCCTTTTCTTTCATGGTAAGATACTATCGTATCAAATATGGGATGACTCAACATCAGGCTGCGAAAAGGATGGGTTTTGATTCCCTTTATAGTTATCAAAGGCTCGAGGGAAAAAAGTGTAATCCAAGTTTGAAAATACTATATAAAATAAAGCAAGTTTTTCCTGAATTTTCAATAGATTATGCTTTAGGATGTTAGAGATTATTTTTTAAATTAAACGCCATTTTTGGAACCTGAAAAAGTTGTGGCCGCTCTCATTATATTCGAAGCATGTGACAAGGCCTGATGCATCTGTGTATACAAGAGGGCGCAAGGCATCATATTCCCAAAATTCCTCGCGGATAATGTTGCTACTTTCATCGCGCAATCTTTTTGCGATCATTCGACCCAAAAAGTCATGCTCCACTTCAAAACCCTCTTCGAGAAAAACTCCAATAGGGTAGATCTCTTCCCAAGGTCTTTTTATAGCCGTTTTGGAGATCTTATGGCTGAGACAAAGGGTCCCATCAGGATTGAAAATTTTTTCGATAACTCCATCTGGCGCATACTCATAAAGTGTTGTGCGCGAGAGTGTATCCCCCTCTTTTTCGATTACAGCTGTAGGCCACTTTGGGTCTCCTTCAATTGTTATTACGACGCTAGCTGCTCTGGCCTTTCACAATATATTTGCTGGCGGAACAAGTTATTATGGTGTGAGTGATCTCGAATTGCTCTATGAAGATACCCATAAATTTGAAGCGCAATATACGGATATACTTGTAGGGCCCTATCCAGATGCTATTGATCTCATTCGGGAACGCTCGCCGACGAATCACGTCGAAAAGATTTCTGCACATGTTCTCCTCTTGCAAGGGGACGAAGACAAAATTGTCCCGCCGAATCAATCCTTCAAAATCTATGAAGCTCTCAAGGAAAAGGGCATTCCAGTAGGAATGATTTTCTTCGAAGGAGAAGGCCATGGATTCCGCAAAGCTCCCAATATCAAGCGCTCGCTCGATGCAGAACTCTATTTCTATTCGCAAATTCTAGGGATTGATCTCCCACAAGCATTTGAAGAGCCGCCAGTCAGTAGAAATTATTTCAAATTGAGTGCTTTCGCAATATATAGGACTACCAAGAAACTAACTAAGTATCTCACAGAGAGCGTTCCTCAACCATAGTTTCTTAAGCCCCCTCTTTGACGCTTTAGTTACGTTATTCTTTCACTGTTTTTTCGGGAGTTTCTTTAGGACTTCCTACTATCACCTTCTTTATTCGTCCTGCGAGAGAGCTGCTGTCGTTGGCGTCGGCCGATCCGATTTTATATCCCACTACTGCTGCAGCTACAATCCCAGTCACAGCCACTGGGCGAGACACCTCAGGCGGGTGATTATGGATATTAACCGAAGCAGTGCTCCCATTGTCCGCTTTGGCTTGTGTGTACTGAGTTTGTTCGTCTGTGTTTTTGAGGTTAACAGATGGAATTCCTGCAGTCATATTGTTTCCTTTGTGATTGTTGTTAAATAACAGCTCAAAAGTATAGAAGCATTAGCAATTCCAAGCAAGGACGTTTCTATTTTGGGTTGACACTAGAAAATGCTCAGCGGGAATTGCTGTAGAAAGGATTAAAACTGTCGTCATTATTTCAGATTAAGCATCATTTTTGGAACCTGAAAAAGTTGTGGTGGCTCAAGCTGCCTTTCGGGTTGTGTTAGAAAAGTGTGCAGGTTGGGGTCGTAGTAAATTCCATCAATGAATACGAGCCCTGTTTCATCATCAATTCGGTGACAGCCATATCGCCATGGATTGTTTGCCTTGGAAAAGGGG
>JAAKFC010000195.1 GCA_011065225.1 Chlamydiota bacterium | reverse complement strand
GAGTTCTTCTAAATAGGAAATGGCTTGTTCTACAATTTTCAGCGTTTCTACAGAAAGGCCACTCAGTGGCCCTCCAAAAGAGCTCTTTAGAGAATTCGTGATTGCATCGATCTCTTTGACGGTATCGTGATATTGAACAATCTTGCTGCGGTAAAAGACTAAATTCTGATCTAGTTTTTTGAGCTGTTTCAAAAGTCGTTCAAAATCAGTGGGTTGCTTAAATACTAAATCTTGCTGAAGTTGATAAATTTCTTCTTTGAGTTTTGCTTCATTACCTGAAAAATTGCTTATTTGGCTCTTCAAGTTATTTATTTTCAACTGGATAGGATTAAGTGATTCAGTTTGTATTCCCGAGCTAGGGGTTATCTGGGCCGGCTGAGCTACTTCTGAATTTGAATATAGAGAGCTGTTTTTATAATTAATTAAATCAGTCATAATAAACAACTATAACAAAATCTTTACTTTAAAGCAATTAAATATTTAATTACTTATTCTAGGCGAGAAAGGCCTTTTACACGGCTTTTCTCGAACATGATTTTGAAGAGGGTCATGGCCACTCCCAAAAAGAGGATATTGAGACCTAAGCTCATCCAAAACATCTTATAGGAAAAAATGCCTTCTTGGAGGATTTTGCGCATGCCCTCGAAGACATAGGTGGTGGGCAAGCATTTTGCAATGGCTTGTGCCCAGACAGGGAGCGCTGAAACGGGATAAAAGACAGCACTGAAAGGGGCAAAGATGAAAGGGGTCATCCAGGAAAGCATCTGAAAGCGTTGACCAAAGTAGATTGTCACTGAGCCACTTAGATATCCCATCATCCAACCAGATAATGTGAGTAATCCCAAATAGGGCAAAATGGCCCACCCTACTCGATAGATGTTGAGTGCATAGAGAAGCCAGACGAGAAGGCTGGAGAAACTCAGGGTGATGAGAATTTTCACAAAAGCAACAAGCATTGTAGCAGACATCCATTCGGCCAATTTGAGTGGGGTAGAAAAGAGATTGACCAGATTGCGGTTCCAAAACTCTTGCAGGATGTTGATGCCTATCTCGTAATTACCCCTCCATAGAACTTGCCAGAAAACAAGACCTGTAAGGATCATGAGGGCGATGTCGGGAATTTGTGTTTCAATGCTTTGGATCCAAATGCTTGTCATCCCCCAAAGAAAGATGTCAATTGTGGGCCAGAAAAAAACTTCTGCGAGATTTTCGAACTTGGCAAAGTAGTAAAAGTAGCGAAGAAAAACGGCCCAAATTCTTTTAATACTCATTTTGGCTCCTCTTGATGCGCGGCCTGAAGGAAAAAATCTTCCAATGTGGGTTGGATGATATTGATGTTGGAGTAGATGACTTTGGCCTCTGCAAGAGCAGAGAGGTAATGGGCAATTTGACTCTCATCAAGCTCAAGATGAACACAGCGGCGCTCGGCTTTTGCCTCCATTTTGAGCTGACTGGCAATCTCAACAGCTTTTTCTATGCCATCGGCAATCACAAGTTCGATTTTGCTACGGGCTGCTTTTCTTGCCAAATTTCGGGGTATATCATCAGCAAAGATTTTTCCCTTCTTCAGAAAGAGGACTCGGTCGCATACCTCACTCACCTCCCCCATATTGTGCGAAGTGAAGAGAATAGAAGTTCCATTTGCCTTTCTTTGCTCAAGGATGAACTCAATCACATCTTTAGCGATATCAGGGTCAAGTGAAGCTGTTGGTTCATCGAGAAGGACGATGCGAGGATCCACCATAAAGGCTTTGACGAGCATGAGGCGGGTGATTTGCCCAGAAGAGAGATTTGAGACGCGATCACGTTTTTTTGAAGCAATGCCAAAGCGTTCCAGAAGGGCATCGCGTTTCTTATTGAAAACTTTTGGTGAAAGGGAAAAAAGGCGTCCAAAGACATCGAGATTTTGCTCTATGGTCAGGTTCCAAGGCAAGCTGACGTAGGTACTGGCAAAAGTAACATGCTGGAGGATTTCAGAGCGGTGCTTAGAAAGATCCTTGCCAAAATAGAAAATATCCCCCGCGGTATGCTTAAGGGTGCTCATCAGCATCTGGATGGTTGTGGTTTTTCCTGCCCCATTGGGCCCGAGAAGACCTAAGATTTCTCCTTCTTTGAGTTCAAAAGAAATCCCATCCACCGCCAAAAATGGCTTTTTGCCAGGATAAATTTTTTTTAATTTTCGTACAGAAAGCACAGGGGAAAAGTAACAAAATCCACTAAAAACAACAAGAAGGTTTTGGACAATTTATTTTCTGTGGTAGGCTTTTCCCAAATTCTTTACCGGAGGTAATTATGGTTATCAGTAATATCAATAAAAATTTTGAAAGAATTAAAGACGAGATTACACTTCAAGATGGAGCATTAGCCCAAGATGATAAGGGATTCGGATTAGGCGGCCCCATAAGAGATGGTTTTTTTATGCCTTTATATGATGATCCTCGTCCAAAAGAACTTCAACATGAACAAGACGTGGCAACAACGTGGGCAAAAAATTGGAAACATGCTTCTTTGTTTAATACCTATAACGTAAAGGTCAAAATTCCCAGCCCTAAAGAAGAACAGAAAATTACAGAAATTTTTACATTACGAGTTTATGACTCTAAAGCGTCCATAAATGGAAAAAATCTAAGGTTTATTCAATTCTGTTTCGATGGAAATGAACAAGAAGAATCCGGAGAAACGAAAAGATGGTCTCCCCCAACCTTGCGTTCTCTTGCCAGTGCTCCTCTGAATGTATTAGAGGCTTTGAAAAAAAATGATATTTTAATTAATTCTATGCTTCTTACATCACTTGGAAATGTTATTTTTAGTGAACCCGATCAAATAAACGAAAAATACATCCCCGATGATATTATAATTAATAGAGGTTTTACTTCGCTTGATAAAGTATACACATTCCGATTCAAGAATTGGTTTTTGACGGCGTCGGCTATTTCCTCAAATTTTCCTTCTGCTTCTCGCTCCGTGTCTATGAACACTGAAGCTCGTCGCAGATGGGAAATTTGAGGGC
>JAAKFC010000194.1 GCA_011065225.1 Chlamydiota bacterium | reverse complement strand
CATTGAGCTACGCATACTCGGCCTGCATGAGCGCGACGCACTCCTACTCAAACTCCAAAACAAAATCTACCACCCCATCCAAGATCTTCAAGGCAACATCGTCCGACTCATCGCGCAAGACCACAGCGAAGACTATTCCTATCATTATAATGCCTTTTCCGAAGAGTCTCCTGAAGAGAGCCTCAATCCCTGGCGCTACGCCTCCAAGCGCTTCGACCCCGAGACCAGCCTCATCTATTTTGGCCACCGCTACTACAACCCAGAGACAGGCCGCTGGCTGACCCCCGATCCCAGTGAACTGACCGACAGCGCCAACCTCTATGCCTACACCTACAACAACCCGCTCCTCTACCTCGATGCCTATGGGCTTCTTTCCTATTCTGATACTTCAAGACCAGTAGATACCCCCTTTATCAAACCACTGCCCGCCACTTCAGAACAGATTAAATTTTTAAAATTTGAAGAGTACATGGAAAATAAATACAGCCAAAGCTTACCTCCAGCCCGTCATGCAATTTCCCTTCCTCCCATGGAAAGATCATGCCATTTTGAGACACCTGGGATAGAAATCAAAGACAGAATGATCATGACTCTCAATGGGATTTCAACAGACTACAATGGAGCAGTGGGAAATGCAAATTACATATCGAAATTTACTCCAGGAAACAAGATACATGGAGTGCATGCAGCATCTTTTGGGTTCAAAGAAGATATTCAACGAGCATTTTTAGGATTAAATAATATCGCTACCGAGCCCGTCTCACTTTTACATGAAGCTTGGAATAACTATTTTCAAAAAGCCGGACCTAATGCTACAATATTGGTAATAGCAACAAGTAGAGGATGCATAGACCTTAGACTTTCATTATTCACATTTGATAAAGAGTTAAGAAAGAGGATATACGCGGTGGGAATTGCTCCAGCGGCTTATATAGATCCAGACACATGTGGAGGAGTACGTCACTATCGCAGTAAGAGGGATTTTATTCCAAACATCGACAGTTATGGAGCGCGCAAATTTGCTCATACAATTTATACACTCGATCCACACCCCGATGCCAAACCCCATGACCATCCACTTCAAAGCCCTACTTTTAAAAGACCAATTAGAGCTAATGTGCAATTATACCTTGAAACAGGAAGGATAAAAATTGATTAAAAAAAACGTTTTAAAGCTCGGTATAATTACTTTTTTTCTCGTTTTTTGTGGTGAAATACTCAAAGCCTCTCATGAACAAATCAATATGCCCGAAGAAGACCGAATTGTTCATGAAATCATCGATTCAACTATTGAGTCCATAAGGAAAAAATACAATCTTCACCCTTGTGGCATAGGCTTGGAAGGAAAGTTTGAATATCTTGAAATCAGTTTTGAAACAAGTGAACTTTTAGAAAAAGATAAAGCTAGAATGATACTTATTGATTGCACGAATGAATTTCTTGAAAAAATAAACACACACAAAATTGAAAAATTTTTAAAACCATATCCATTTGTTTATAAAAATGTTGGAATAGTTTTATATATCCTTGATGAAAATAGGAAAGAACCTCTCCATCCAAAAATATCTCTTGCTTCTACGTATAAAGGGAAAATTCTTTACCGAACCGTTAATCCTGAGAATACATTTAGATTTAAAGAGACCTACGAAGAATCTTATGAAGAAGCGTTAGCTCTGCTGAAAAAGAATAAAGATTCAGCAAAAGTAGCAGAAAATAAGAATCACGAATGAAGAAATATCTAAAACACTTGCTTTTAATAACTATTTCATTATTTTTACTTTCTTTTGTGCCTACACCATTTTACAATAAATCTGAGGTTAAAAACATTCCAGAGCCAGATTTAATAGCCTTTAAAGTTATCGATCAAACAAGTGAACTTCTTAAGGAAAAATATGGCCTCCATCCCTTTGGCCATGGAATGAAAGATAAGTTTGAATATCTCGAAATTATTTTCAATATTGCTCGGCCTCTTTCAAAAGAAGAAGCTAGAGAAATTTTAATTGATTCTACATACATATTTTTAGAAAAAATAAATACCAATAAAGAACTAAAAAAATACTTAAAGGAATATCCTTTTACATTTAAAAATGCTGGAATTACTTTACATATTTATGGGCATGAAAAAGAAGAGTTATTTCATCCCAATATATGTACAGCCGCTTGCACAGCGAGTGGGTTAAGGTTTTATACAAATGATCCTGATGACTCCTTTAAGTTCAAAGAAACTACAGAAGAAACCCATGAAGAAGCTTTAGATCTTGTCAAAAAACAAAATCAAATAGCTCAGCAAAGCAAAGATGAATAAAAACTTCTTTCTAATCACCACCTTACTCTTTGTACAGTTTGGAATTTTTTCTAATAATCTTTACACACAATCCAATGCCCAATTTATTCCTGAGCCAGATGCAACAGTTCATGAAATTATAGATGACACCATTGATACAATAGCAAAAAAATATAATTTGAATCCTTGCGGAATTGGAATGAATGGAAAGTTTGAATATCTTGAAATCAGCTTTCAGGTCCGCAAAAATTTAAATCGAGATGAAATTAGAACTATACTTATGGATTGTGGAGAAGAATTTTTAAAAAATGTAAATTCTTGTGAAAAAATAAAACCTTATCTAAAGCCTCAGCCTTTTACCATTAAAAATACTGGAATTGTTCTATTTATTCGCGATGAAAATAATAATGATGTTGTTCATCCAGGTATATGTTGTGCTGCATTAGATAGAGGCGACTTTTCATATCAAACAAAATCAAAAGAAAATCGATTTAGGTACAAAGAAACCTACGAAGAATCTTATGAAGAAGCCTCAGCTTTGCTGGAAAAGAATAAAGATTCATCAGAAATAGCAGAAACAAAGAATCCCGAATGAGAATATACACCTTATTTCTGACACTTATTGCCTTAACATTCTCGGTATTCAGTTATGCGAATAAAGAGGAAAACTTCTTCCATGCATCTCTTGCAAAACAAAAAACCTTAGAAATTCAGATCCCTCCAACCTTC
>JAAKFC010000193.1 GCA_011065225.1 Chlamydiota bacterium | reverse complement strand
CCTTGGACCAAGCTAGGGCGCAAGCTCGAGAGCATGTGCCGTAAAAGTCTTTTTGAATATAAGCTCTTGGAGGGAGTGGAAAAACTGGCCATTGCACTCAGTGGTGGCAAGGACAGCTTGACTCTCTTGTTTTTGCTGAAAGCCATTTTGGGAAAAGGATTTCCAGAAATTCCACTGACTGCCATTCATGTAGGAGGAGAATTTTCTTGCGGCGCGGGAGTGCATACTGCATTTTTGAAGAGAATTTGCGATGCACTTGATGTGGAATATGTCGAATGTGTCTCCACCCAAAAACGAGAAACTCTTCGATGCTATAGTTGCTCGCGCGAGCGGCGCAAATTGATTTTTGATGCAGCTAAAGCGCGCGGTATCACCACGATTGCCTTTGGACATCATCGTGATGACAGTATTCAAACGCTCCTCATGAACCTTTTTCACAAAGCAGAATTTGCAGCAAATTTGCCTAAAGTCCCCATGGTAGATTATGGCGTGACGATCATTCGTCCGTTGCTCTACATTGCCGAAGATGCTATTAAAGAATTTGCAAGTATGCATGGCTTTGCTAGAATCATGTGTCAATGTCCCGTGGGGCAGAATTCGATGCGAAAGAAAACCGAGCATCTCTTGCAAGAAATTGAAGAAATTTTTCCGAATGCAAGAGAAAATCTCGCACAGGCTAGTCGACAATATGGCTCGAAAAAGGCACTAAAATGAAAGCAGGCTTTCTCTGGGAACTTTTCGCAGTCCTCATCTATTTTGGGCTTTTGATTTTTGTCGCGGTCAGCTCCTATAAAAAGCATCTTTCCAATACCGATTTCATCATTGGCAATCGCTCGTTGAACTTTTGGACGACAGCCCTTGCTGCTCATGCCAGTGACATGAGCAGTTGGCTCTTCATGGGTTATCCAGCGATGATCTACCTCATAGGAGTTCACCAATCCTGGTCGGGAATTGGTCTTTGGATTTTCTTTTTTCTCAACTGGCAACTCATAGCTCCTAAGATACGCACAGCCACAGAGGAATACAACAGCTTGACCTTCTCTTCCTTTTTTGAAAATCGTTTGGCAGACATTTCTGGCATAATACGCGTTTTCACAGCCATCATGCTTTTTGTGTTTTATACGATTTATATTTCAGCTGCTCTCGTTGGGATGGGATATGTTTTAAATACTCTTTTTGGAATTGAATATCATATAAGCGTCATCTTAGGGATTTTGATCGTAATCCCTTACGTCTTTGTGGGAGGATATCGCACTTTGGCATGGATTGATTTGTTCCAAGGACTTTTTTTAATGGTTGTGATTGTCTTTGTTCCTCTTTATGTATTGCCCCATGTTGGAGGATTTTCGGGAATTAGCCAGGCTCTTAGAGAGCATGATCTTTCCACCTCTCTTTTTCCAAGTTATTCTATAAAATCGCTCGCTGAAATCTTTTTCCTCACAGTCGGATGGGGACTTGGCTATTTTGGACAACCTCATATCATCACGAAATTCATGGGCATCCGCAATGTATCAGATATTTCCAAATCGAAATTAGTTGGCATGACCTGGATGTTTTTTACCCTTTCTTCCGCTACTTTGGTGGGACTCATTGGGGTTCCTTTTTTCCAAGGATCTTTGAGAATAGAATCAGAAGTATTCATTCAGATGGTCCGCCAGACATTTACTCCTTTTTTAGTGGGCCTTATCCTCTGTGCAGTTTTTGCAGCTACAATCAATGCTATGAGCTCAATGGTGCTTGTCCTCTCCTCAAGCTTGACCGAAGATATTTATAAACGTGTCTTCCGCAAAAAAGCTTCCACCAAAGAATTGCTTTTAGTCTCGAGGCTTGGAGTTGTCTTTGTCTCTTTAATTGCCTTTGTGATCGCTTCTCTTCGTCTCAATACAATTTATGGGCTTGTCCTTTATGCATGGTCGGGCCTTGGAGCTTCTTTTGGTCCTCTACTTCTTTTATGTTTGTATATGCGTGATATCAATAAATATGGTGCTTGGACAGGCATCCTTCTCGGAGGAACTATTTCTGCACTTTGGCCCTTAGTATCCCATCGTCTGCCCATTGATATCCCCCCCCTCCCACCTGCTTTTTTGGTTAGCATTCTCTCTATTTGGATCGTCTCCAAATTGACAAAGAAAAAAAGCGCCCTCTCGGAAATATAGTGATCTGCTATATTGATACCATGAAGCGAAAACCAAAAATTTTAATTACGAACGATGATGGAATCAGTGCAAAAGGACTCTGGCACCTGTGGCATGCTCTGCATGAAAAAGCGGATGTCTCGATCGTTGCTCCTGCAATTCAAAAATCGGGAGCAGGGCTTGGACTCACCCTCCACAAGCCCATCACGATTAATCCCGTTAAATGGGAACATACCACACCAGCTTGGAAAGTAAGTGGCACTCCAGCCGACTGTGTCCGATTTGGTCTTCGCCTCGTTCTGAAGGAAAAACCCGATCTCATCGTTTCAGGAATCAACAAAGGATCCAATGCCGGGCGCAATGTTCTTTATAGCGGCACGATTGGAGGAGTCATTGAAGGGACAATGAAAGAAATTCCTGGAATTGCCTTCAGCGTGGAATTCGATGAGCCCCGTTATGAAGTAATCGAGCCTTTCATCTATCCTATTGTCGAGCATTTTCTTGAACATCCACTTTCAGCTGGAACCATTCTCAACGTCAACTTCCCCAGCAAATTTGCGAAGTTTAAGGGAATCAAACTCGCCCGCCAAGGAAGAGGGCTCTGGATCGAAGACCCCGATGAAAGGGTCCATCCCGACGGAGAACCGTACTTTTGGCATGGAGGGAAGTGGGCCCACCATGACGAGCATGAAGAAAGCGACGTCTTTCTTTTAGCCAAAGGATATATCACTGCTGTGCCCATCTATATCAATGAGCTCACCGACCATAGTTTCTTGGCTGAGCGTAAAGAGCACTTCGAAAGCCATTTCACTGATATTTTTGAATAAATGTAAAAATAATCTTATACTTGATGAGATTTTTTGTGGGGTCCTCCATAGAAAACAGCGC
>JAAKFC010000192.1 GCA_011065225.1 Chlamydiota bacterium | reverse complement strand
AAGCTGCTCAGGAGTGAGAGGAGCTGGAATCAGGAATTCTGCTCCATCGGCATCGAGATATTTAGAAGCATAAGAATGAAACTCTCCTTTCGGTTTGATCTGGCAAGGAAGAGAAACAATCGGATGCTCATTACCAAGAAGTGCGCATTGCACTTCCACTCCATCAACTGCTTCTTCAATCAAAATTTTTCGATCAAATTGAAAGGCAAAGTGAATGGCTTCTTCAAATTCAGAAAAGGATTTGACTTTGCTAATGCCAATCGAAGATCCCGAATTAGAAGGCTTCACAAAAACAGGAAAAGAGAGAATTTTTTCCACTTTTTCAAAAGTCCACAAATGCCGCTCATGCTGATGCACGCTGATAAATTTCGGAGTAGGAATTCCAGCATCGCGAATGAGCCTTTTCATCACATCCTTGTCCATTCCCACTGCTGAACCAAGAATATTTGCACCCACAAAAGGGAGATTGGCAAGCTTACAAAGTCCCTGAACCGCGCCATCTTCACCATAGGCGCCATGTAATGCAGGAAAGACGACATCAATGGCTTCTTCTTTTTGAAGCTGCACCTCTCTTTTTTTTGGGCCGAGCGCAATGGCCTTTGGATCATCCGCATTAAGGAGGTAATCACTCTCTTCATGCAAATGCCATTTTCCCTCTTTATCGATTCCAATGAGAGTCACATTGTATTTTTCTCGATCAAGAGCTTCTACCACACTCTTCGCCGATTGCAATGCCACTTCATGCTCGACTGATTTGCCTCCAAAAAGGATCCCTACATTGATTTTTTTCTTCATCAAGACAAATAATGGCGGATTGGTAAAGTTATGTCAATTCTTCACCTTTGCAACACTTTTTTCGAGTGGGAACTTGCAGACAATGTGGGTCCTGATCTGCAATCAGCGCTGATGCAAAACCCCATTTTCACGCAGCTCCAGTTTCTTCCCGTTCTCTATGCCAATGAAGGCGATGGGCTTCTAGTCTCAGAAAAACCTGAACAAATGCCCCTTCCCACTTACTCTCTTGAAGAGCGTCCCCCTTTTCAAAAACTGGAAACTTGGGGCTATTCTCTTTTGGCAAAAAAATGGGCAGAAAGCCAAGGGCTGCTTTATGCAATGCCTCCATGGGATGTGGTCAAAATGGTCAATGGAAAAACGTATAGCTTCTCAAAAAGTCCCATGCCAGGTAGCCGCCTCATCTACCAAGGGGATCCTATCGAAAAGGGAATGGTTCTAAAAAGTTGCTATGGCACCGCTGGCAGGGGTTTGATTTCTTCTGATAGCTTAAAGGCTAAAGGCTTTTGCGAAAAAGAGTGGAAAAAAGGACTTCCCGTTATTGCTGAACCCTGGGTAGAGAGATCGCTTGATTTCAGCACACAGTGGATTATTTCTCCTTCAGGCGAAATCGCCTATCTTGGTGCAACAATTTGCAAAACAAGTGCAAAAGGGGCGCATGAAAGCAACATCGTTGGAGGCAAACCTCCCTCTTATGTTGAAGAGCAAAAGAGCATTGCCATGGAAGTTCTACAAGAGATGGCTGATATGGGCTATTTTGGTGAAGTGGGTTTCGATGCCATGGTTTACAACGAAAACAAACTCCAACCGATTGTTGAAATCAATGCACGCAAAACAATGGGATGGGTAACTCTTCAAGTCCAACAAAAAAAATATCCGGGTGAAATCATTGAACTTTCCTATTTGCCTTCTAAGCAAACCGGGCTTCTCCCCAACCAACTCGGTGATGTAAAATTTTCTAGGCAAATTGAGATCGTTGCTTAACTGCTTTTGCCGGGAGAATTTTGAATTTTTGGGATTAATTGCCTTTGGAATGCGGAGCAAGCTCAAAGAGAGCTTGTGGAGCATGAAAAGACAATTTAGCCGAAAAAGGCAAATTCTAAACGGCAGAATGAGTTATGCAACGGTCTCAAAATAGTATACAAATACTGCCTTCGCCAAGATAATGAGGCTGATGTCTGAAGAAGTTTTGAAAATCCGCGGAGGGATTCCTCTCGAGGGATCTGTGCGCGCTGCAGGTGCTAAAAATGCCATCACTAAACTCTTAGTGGCTTCTCTTCTATCCGAAAAAAAATGCGTTTTTTTCAACGTCCCCAATATTCAAGATTTGGAAATCACCGTTGACCTCTGTGAAGAAATTGGCAGTGAGATTAGCTGGGATCGTGAAGAAGGCACTCTAGAAATCCAAACGAAAGAACTCAAAACATCCTACATCCCTCAGCGCTTTTCCGGAGCGAATCGGATTCCCATCTTGATGATTGGAGCTCTTCTTGGCAGAACCGATGAGGCCATCATCGTTCCAACAGCAGGCGGTTGCAAAATTGGCCCCCGTCCCATCAATTTTCATATTGAAGCTTTGGAGCAACTCGGAGCCCACATCGAACACCGTGAAATGCGACGCGAAGGCGCATATTTTGCCCAAGCACAGGATGGCTTAAAAGGAGCCGTCATCACACTTCCGTTCCCTTCCGTTGGAGCGACAGAAAATACCATTCTTGCCGCTACCCATGCCAAAGGAACGACTCTCATCAAAAATGCGGCGATTGAACCTGAAATCATCGACCTCATCCTCTTTTTGCAAAAACTGGGCGTCGTCATCTTTGTCGATGTCGACCGAACAATCAGAATCGAAGAGGCTAAGGAATTCCATGAGGTGCAGCACACTGTCATCACCGATCGAATTGAAGCCGCTTCTCTTGGCATGGCAGCCATTGCTACGCAAGGACGTGTTTTCGTAGAAGGAGCCGAGCATCCTCACATGATTACCTTTCTCAACAAGCTCCGCAAATTAGGCGGAGGTTTTGACATCCGCTCCAATGGGATTGAATTTTTCCATCAAGGTCCCCTCAAAGGCGGACTCCATATTGAAACCGATGTGCATCCTGGATTTTTGACAGATTGGCAACAATCCTTTGTCGTTTTGATGACCCAAGCTGAAGGGATTTCAATTATCCATGAGACGATTTATGAAAATCGCTTTGGCTATGCCAAAACACTCCAAGAGATGGGTGCCGACATCGAACT
>JAAKFC010000191.1 GCA_011065225.1 Chlamydiota bacterium | reverse complement strand
TTTCAATTTTTCCCATGTAAGACATTTTATCACAGACTCGTTCTAATAATCAAACTCATTCCAATCAGATTCGCAATAACGAAAGTTTTTATTTAACATATCAATTTTTTCTTCTTCAGAAGGAGTTAAAACAAAGTCGAATAGGGAGAAATTCTCAAGTAAATGTTTCTTTGAAGAAGCTTTGGGGATAACGGGAATCTTTTTTTGAATGACCCAACGCAAGACAACTTGAGCTGGTGTTTTTCCATGAGCCTTTGCAATTTCTGCAAAAAGGGGCTCTTTATGAATCAGCTCGCCTTTGCCAAAAGAGCGAAAGGCAATTAATTCTGTTCCATTTTTTCTCGCAAATTCTAAAAGATCTTTTTGATAGAGATAGGGATGGAACTCAACCTGATTGAATGGGACAGATAGTCCAGCATCATAGGCATCCTGCAAATGATGTTTGGTGTAGTTAGAAACTCCAGGATACCGGATTTTTCCCTTATTAACGAGTGCATGCATTGCTTCCAAAATTTGTTCGAGAGGGCGATTCCGATCGGGATAATGGATCAAAAGAAGATCGAGATACTCGAGATTGAGCTCTTTTAAGGCCAAATCACAAGCTGCTTCAACTGACTTTTCAATTTTTCGATCATCGATTTGCCCAAGACCAATTGCAAGTTTGGTAGTGATGAAAAGGCTTTTGCGATCAAAGCCTTTGATCCCTTTTGCAATTTCCTTGTGATTTCCATAGGCAAACGCAGTATCGAAATGGCGATAGCCAATTTCAAGTGCTTCTTTCACGATTGCAACACACGTTTTTCCAGTTAGCTTATAGGTTCCAAGCCCAATGATTGGTATTTCTACTTGAATCTTTTCTTCCTCTATTTCAAAATGGTGGCCATGAAATGGCCGTTACTTTTTCTCAGCCTTTTTTCCACACTTTGTGCAGAAATTGACTATCATAAGCTAATTGAGCAATTTCCCGAAATGTTTGGTCGCCGTGGCTGTTGGAAAGAGGGAGAAATTGAAATCGCCACAAGTCCCAATGAGATCAAGCGGATCGAAAAAATCACCTCTCAGCGCTTCATGCGGATGGGTTATTCGGAAGAGGATGCGAAAAAATATAGCAAATGCGGTGTGATTGTAGAAGATCACTACTTGATGTGGATCCGCGATGCTGTGACATTTCCGGGCGGAATACCTGGAACTTATGACCGCATAATCTGGAAATCTGGACTGACAGGTCCGCCCGTAGCCGTTGTTTTTCCCATTTTAAAAAATAAAAAAATCCTCCTTAACGTCAATTTTCGCCATGCAACACGATCTTGGGAACTTGAACTCCCGCGAGGAGGGCGTCAAGAAAAAGAAACGCCTGAACAGGCAGCAATGCGCGAACTCCAAGAGGAAACGGGGTGTCTTGCGCAAAATTTGATCCATTTGGGCGATTTAGCACCGGAAACGGGAGTGGTGAGTGGAATCGTTCCCGTCTATTATGCTGAAGTACATGATCGCAAGGCGCGCCATCAGGATGAAAGCGAAGCGATTGCTCTCAATATTGAAATGAGTCAAGAAGAAATTCAGAAGGCGTTTCTTAAAGGGTATGCCATTGTCCAGATCAAAGGACATCAAACCCGAGTCTATTGCCGCGATCCTTTCCTCACTTATGCCCTTCTCCAAGCCAAATGGAAAAAACTCATTTAATCCTTGCTGTGTAGGCAACGTCGCACTTGGCGGCTAAAATAAAATCGCTCTCCGTTAGGCCTTTGATTTTATGCGTCCAGAAGAGTACTTTGACCTTTCCCCAAGAAAGGGTGATGTCGGGATGATGGCCTTCCTCTTCAGCAATTTTGCCAACATCATTGACAAAGATAAGAGCTTCTTTAAAATCTTTGAAGCGATAATCTTTTACAATCTGCTTTTCCCCTTTGAGTTCCCATCCCTCTTCAAGTTCACGAAAAAAACGCAAAAGCTCTTCTCCTCCAAGCGGAGGGGTCCCAGAGACACAAGGGACACATTTTTTCTTAGACAATTCGCTCATTCCAGTATACCTTGGTTTTCCCCCAGGGGAAACGCCCTGAAAAGGTTTTCTTTATCGAGTAATTTTCACTATATGCATTTAAGGGATAACTCACGGTAATAATTTTTGCCTTATGAGGAAACTTTTTTGTGAGCATTCGAATGGCAGAATCTTCGAGCATTGTGCCATAGAGATAAATTGCTGTTGCTTTTGCAAAATCAGCCGAGAACATATCCTCGGCAAACATTTTTAGATTTTTAGAGGGGACCATTTTTTCAACAAATAAGGGAATTTGCTCATAGGCCAAGACACGGGCCCCCACATATTCGGCCAAAAAAAGGGATGTCCGCCCTCTCCCTGCCCCCATTTCGATAATAGTATCCTTAGTGCCAAGATCGCATTCTTTTGCAATCTTTGCCATTGTGGTCAGTGGGGTCTCGCCATAGACATAAGGATTTTTGGCTCCATTTTTGATGAGGTACTCTTTGCTGATCTGATAGGGGCTTATATTTTGATAGGCAGCTAAGAGGGCCTCATCTTGCACTCGAAAAGAGGCATTTTCATAAAAGAGCTTTTCCACCACTTTTTGCTCACGCCATTCAAATAGTTTTGTTTTGAAAAAATAATAAGGCCACATGGTGATAAGTATACAGATCGTGATTTAAAAATTGGAAATTTCACAAGGAGATCCTTAAATTTTTCAATTGCGACGAACTGCAGTGTTCATAGCCACGGAGTGAGGAGCAGGTGACAAATTTGAGGATAAATCGACGCCGTGAAAAACCGATTTTTGAATCACGATCTGTATATTTACCAGACTCGGACATAAAAAAGCTTTATCAACAATCTTTTTTACGACATTTTTACGACATTTTTACGACATTTTTACGACATTTTATATGACAGAATTTATACATATTCCGAATCAAGAATTGGAATTTTGGCCAGGAGGCCCTCAAATTTTCCATCTGCGACGAGCTTCAGTGTTCATAGACACGGAGCGAGAAGCAGAAGGAAAATTTGAGGAATAGCCGACGCCGTCAAAAAC
>JAAKFC010000190.1 GCA_011065225.1 Chlamydiota bacterium | reverse complement strand
TGGATGAGATGTGGCTCGATGCTACAGACCATCCAATTGCTCTGTTGAGGGCAGAAAATGCCCTTCGCAATCCTTGGATCCAAGAGATTTTAGTAAAAACGTTTTCCTATCCCTGCAAAGTACTCGATGTGGGATGTGGAGGAGGATATCTCACGAATTTTCTGGCGAAAAAGGGGCATTTAGTGAGTGGCATTGATCTTTCTGCGCAAAGTCTTGCCATTGCTAAAAAGCATGATGAGACTGAATCAGTCGAGTATAAAAGGGCCAGTGCCTATGAACTCCCTTTCCCTGATGGCAGTTTCGATACCGTCTGCGCGATGGATCTTTTGGAACATGTCGAAAAACCAGCTCAGGTAATCAAGGAAGCTTCTCGTGTGCTTAAGAAAGGGGGACTTTTCTTTTTCCATACTTTTAATCGCAACTTTTTGAGCTATTTTATGGTGATTAAGGGGGTTGAATGGTGTTTTTCCAATGCCCCTCGCAATATGCATGTCTATCCCCTCTTTATTAAGCCGGAAGAACTGAAAGAAACTTGCGAAAATCAGAACATACAAGTCAAGGAGATCAAGGGGGTTCGTCCCGATTTTTCTAAATCAGCTTTTTGGAAAATGGTTCTCACAAAAAGAGTGACAGAGGATTTTCGCTTTGTTTTTACAAATTCGCTGAAAACGGGGTATTCGGGTTATGGATTACATGTCTGATAGGTAGCGGATAATTCGATCGATTTGAAAATGGCGTTCTTCTCTTCTTTCCAAAAGCTCATAAAACTCTTGAGAATCTTCCCCTAAAACTCTTATCTCTTGATGCATCCACTGTTGCATCTGATGAGAGAGTTTTTTTAAATTTCGCGCTACAATCAGCCGTTCCTTGACTTTGACATTTCGAACTTTTCGCATCCGTAATCTTTCAGCTTTTTCTATGAAAAAAAGCGGATAGTTTTGGTTTTGCGTGCAGTGCATTTGCTCAAAGGTGGATTTTTGATTTTTTTGCAAAATGACTTTTGCTTTGCCCAAGGGACGTCCCTTTTTCTTGGTATTTTTCACTGAGATAGTATCGATCCCTGGTGGAATGGGAGTCGTTTTTTCCGTTTTGTAGGTCCTGCTTTTTTTTGTTTTTTCTATTTCTTCTTTAACGGCTTTAGAAATTAGCGTTTTTATACGCAAATGAGTGGAATCATTTTTTTTCATGAGGGCTGTTTTTAACATAACCTTGCTTTTTTTCCAATTTTTTTTTAAGATGGAGTGCATGGCAAACATCACTCTTAAAGGAAACCCAATCAAAACGAATGGGCAACTTCCTCTAAAAGGTTCTGAAGCCCCCGATTTTCTTCTCGTAGATCAGGAGCTTGGTGAGCACTCTCTCAAAGACTATCAAGGCAAAAGAAAATTGCTGAGTATTGTTCCAAGTCTCGATACTTCGGTCTGCTCTACGATGGCAAAAAAATTCAATGATGCAATGAAAGAGCATCCTGAAGTTGTAGCTCTAGTTATTTCTGCAGATCTTCCTTTTGCACAAAAGCGGTTCTGCAATCAGGAAAACGTGGAAAATGTGATCACTCTTTCGATGATGCGGAACAAGGATTTTGCCAAGGATTATGGCGTGCTCATCGAAGATGGGCCACTAGCGGGGATTTGCGCACGCGCTGTTGTGGTTTTAGATGAAAATGATCAAGTCATATACACACAGCTCGTCCCAGAGATTACTGAGGAGCCAGATTATGAATCTGCTCTAGTTCATTTGCTGCGGTAATAAATTGGATAATTGGGATACCACATTGCCTCATCGATCAGTTTTTCAACAGAATCGATGGTTTTCAATTCAGAATGCCCCTCTTTAATCACGGTTTCAGCAACGACGATCCCGATTTTGCGGCTCACATCTCGCAAGTAATCGAGCGTGGGGAAAAGGGGCCCATAGGGGTCTTTGAGCATCGGAGAATGCTCACTGAGAACTTTGGAAGCATTGATGAAGATAGCATCGCTGGCATAACGAGCTTTTGTAGCAATGAGTCCCAAACCAACTCCTGGGAAGATATAGACGTTATTACATTGAGCAATGTGATAAAGGTTTCCTTCATATGCGACAGGATCAAAGGGGCTTCCTGTGGCAATGATTGCCTCCCCTTCCGTCCATTTGATAATGTCTGCCGGATGGGCTTCACTGCGAGAAGTGGGATTCGAAAGAGGGAAAATCATGGGCCTTTTGACATGTTTATTCATGGTTTTGACCACTTCTTCCGTAAATGCTCCGCCTTGCGTTGAGACGCCAATGAGGACAGTAGGATGGACATTTTCAATCACCTCAGTCAAGGTAATGTGATTGGCATCTTTGTATTTCCAATTTTGCAAACTCTCTTTTGGATGGGCAAAAGGGCGCTGTTGAATGCTTAGCTCCCCGCCTTCATGGATGAGGCCTTGCAGATCCACGATATAACAAAGCCTTCGCGCCTCCTCTTCCGTAACATCTCCATCAGCTACAATAGCGGTAGTGAGCTTATTGCAAATCCCAATTCCTGCTGATCCGCCTCCCAGAATCACAAAGCGTTGGTCTTTTAGAGACGATTTTGAGAGCTTGACTGCGCTATAGACAGCAGCAAGAGCAACCGCTGCAGTACCTTGAATATCGTCATTGAAGGAGCATATGTTTTCACGGTAGCGCTTCAGAAGAGGAAGGGCGTGGAGTTTTGCAAAATCCTCCCACTGAAGAAGGACATTGGGATAATGCTTTTTCACCGATTGAATGAACTTATCGATAAAATCGTCATATTCTTCTCCGGAAATACGCTGATTGCGCCAGCCAATATACGAAGGGTCTTCAAGCATTTTCACATTATTTGTTCCCACATCCAAAATGATGGGAAGTGTACGTGCGGGATGGATCCCCCCAAAGAGAGTGTAAAGAGCAAGTTTGCCGACCGGAATGGCCATTCCTCCTACTCCGAGATCACCGAGTCCTAAAATCCGCTCGCCATCGGTCACAACGATTACATCAATATCACTACGAGGAAAATTCGCAATCATCTGCATTAGTTTGTCGCGATGTGGATAGGAAAGATA
>JAAKFC010000019.1 GCA_011065225.1 Chlamydiota bacterium | reverse complement strand
GATGCCCACAGTGCGGGAAGCAAGCATATATGCCGCTTTTCTTGGCATAAGCTGGTATTTCTCTTTTAATGACGAATCGGGAAGGCCTTCCCACAGCTCATAATATGCTAGAAAGTTATAACCCGTTCTTTTGTTCCCAAATGTTTCCTCAAGCCAAGAGCCAAAGGTTTCTTTTTTGTATCTTTTTAGAACTTCCCGCGCTTTTGCAATTCTTTCTCCTATGAGAAACGCTCCCTGATTGCCAATGGCTTTGATTTCTTTCGTCAGCTCTTTAACAACACGAATGTCTTGAGAGACGTTCTTTTCTGTGTTTTCTCCAGGAACACGATTTTCTACAAGTAGTTTTTCAATGTTTATTTCCACTCTTGAAGAAAGAGGCTGTGTATTAAAAACGGACTGGAAAGCATTGAGTTTGACTTCTGTGACTAAATTGAAGTTTTTTGTGCCTTTTTTGGAAGAGGGCTTCTTTTGAAATGCTAGGTTGGAGAATGCTTTTCTTTTAGACACGAGCCAATCCTTTGTTAGCAGTAAGTATCTTCGCTCTCTTCAGGAATTCTTTGGATAAGTCTTTGTAATCATCACCGGCTCGTGACTGGGAATCATAATCAAAGACTGGGACTCCCTCGAGAACAGCGCGAGAAACGCTCATATCTCGTCGAATCTTAGCTTTAAAAAGAGCATCTGGAAAAGACTGTTCGATGATTTCTAGAAACTCTTCATTTACAGCTCCTTTTTCATTCCAAAAGGAGAGGACAACTCCCAAGACTTGGATGGGGTGGTGTTCGTTTAGCTCATCGTGAAATTCTTTTAGCCTGCCTAAAGCCAGAACGCTGAAAGCTTCCGGTACAGCACATATAATTGAAAATTGTGAAGCGAGGTAGGCTGATTGTGTGAGCCATCCCAAAGACGGAGGAGTATCTATAAAACAATAGTCATAATGATCTTCAACCTGCTTAAGAGCCTTTCTTAGACGTTCATGGGCATAAACATCGTTTGTGAGCTCAGGACTCCTTTCAATGCCGTCTAAATAGGCATTTGACGGAACTATGTGTAAGTTGGGGGTATTGGTTTCCTTAACTACTTCTTGGATGGGCTTTTTCCTTTCTAAAACAGAGACGATCGTATTGATTTCATCGGGCCCTATACCCATCCCTATTGAGAGGTTCGCTTGTGAATCTAGGTCTATAAGAAGAACTTTCTTGTTGTGTGCTTTTGCTAGATATGCTCCTATATGAAGAACTGTCGATGTTTTTGCAGTGCCGCCTTTAAAAGAACAGAATGTCGCAGTATACATATTTACTTCCTTTCCTATAGCAAAGCATAGGTTGAACATTTCTTGAAGTCAATTATTTTAAATAAGATCTGCCTCCATTTTCCTAAACGTAAAATGCGATAATGTCTTCAATTTTTTTGTTCTCACATCATTTTCAGTATTGTTTTTTGCAAAAGAACTGGGAGAAGTCCTTACTCTTATTTTTTAATAACTATATATTAGAATAATGTAAGAGCGCGTTTTTCCCTATAAAATGGTCGACAAAATGTGAGCGTAAATTCGACAAAATGTGAGCGTGAATTCGACAAAATGTGAATGAAAGACCGACGTTTGGTGATCGTATATTAACAAATGAGGAATAGACCACGACAAAATGTGAGTGCAATAGTTTGTTGGGTGAGGAAGGTTCGACAAAATGTGAGTGAAGTGTGACAAATGGTGAGTTTGACTGCATAACCGTTTGAGTTGCTTTTGTTTTATAGGTATTGCTATAGAAATTGAGCTCGACAAAATGTGAGCGCAATAGTTTGTGGGGGTGAGGCAGGTTCGACAAAATGTGAGTGAAATGTGACAAATGGTGAGTTTGACTGCATAACCGTTTGAGTTGCTTTTGTTTTATAGGTATTGCTATAGAAATTGAGCTCGACAAAATGTGAGCGCAATAGTTTATGGGGTGAGGAAGGTTCGACAAAATGTGAGTGAAATGTGACAAATGGTGAGTTTGACTGCATAACCGTTTGAGTTGCTTTTGTTTTTGTAGATACTGCTATAGAAATTGAGCTCGACAAAATGTGAGCGCAATGGTTTGTGGGGTGAGGAAGGTTCGACAAAATGTGAGCGCAATGGTTTGTGGGGTGAGGAAGGTTCGACAAAATGTGAGTGAAATGTGACAAATGGTGAGTTTGACTGCATAACCGTTTGAGTTGCTTTTGTTTTTGTAGGTACTGCTATAGAAATTGAGCTCGACAAAATGTGAGCGCAATGGTTTGTGGAGTGAGGAAGGTTCGACAAAATGTGAGTGAAGTGTGACAAATGGTGAGTTTGACTGCATAACCTGGTGTATTATTTATGCTTTCATTTGAGTTTTTTCTTGAACAGATCATGCAAATCAATTACCTTCGGCCCAAGAATTTATGCCGCCTTTTTGAGCATTGTCATGGCTGAAGAAAATACCAAAGATTTAAGTCGCAACCAAGAAAGTGAAGATCAAAATTACCAAGTCACTCAGATTGGAATTCATTCAATCCGTAATATGCTTGGAAATCAGGGGCAGATTAGCCTATTCAGCGATCGAAGGCCTGGAATTAAAGAAGAAGGCCTAAATCTAGATGGCATTGAACGATTTGGATTTGACCTTACTGAGATTCAATTTAGGATAATGGAGGGCGTTCTGCGGGGATTTTCTGAAACCGGATATAGGGGGAATTTAGCTCCCATGGAGACAGAAGATGTAATTCAGGAAAAGCCTCATCCTATTCCCTCTGCTTACAAGTATATAACTGAAGTTCCAAGGCTTAGAGCCACTCAAAAACAAATTCTTGAATGGTCAGGCATGAATAAAAATAGTGCCGGAGATGTAGAACGGGGAGTTGATGCATTGAATCATTTTGCAAAGACCCCATATTGCTTTTATTATGATCGCTTGGCTTATAACTCTAAAGGCATTCCGGAAAAGGATATGCGGGGGAAATGGAAAAAGGAGGAGGTTATAGCTGTTGATACTTTATTTTCTGTGAAGGAAATCCGAGATAAGCAGTCTGGAATTCTCAAGTATTACGAAATAATGCCCAGCTCCATTTTCTTAGATCAGAGGGAGAATTATTTTATGATGATCCCTTACAATTGGCGAGAGGAAGTTCAAAAAATCGCAGGTAAAAAAAGAGTTTCTTCTTATACCTTCAAATTTTTATATTTTTTGCGGTATCAGTATGAGATGAAACGCAGAAATGCCACCCGGAAGAAGCCCTATGAAATACGTTGGAGTGCTGAAGAAATTGCCATAGCGCTTAAGATGCCAGAATCGGTTTATAGAGGACAAAAGAAGAGAGCTAGTCAAATTCTTGAAGAGTCATATGCGATCGCTAAGAAACTGGGTTATCTAACTGATTATAAAAGAGACGACGCTGTTGATATTCTTTTTCTTAAAGATGAGAAGTATTTCGGAGCGAAAACAGAAGATGGGTCAAATAATCAGGAATCCTCGGAGAAGGTGAATGATAAGAGCTCTCTATCTGCAGAAGGGATTCTTGTCTTCTTTTATAAGGAACTAGCTAAATTAGACCCGAAGCAAAAAGAGCCTGAAGGAAAGAATAGGCAAAGTGATTTAAAGGAATTTGCTCTTTTGCTGAAAGAACGACTTCCAAGTGAAATTGAAGAGGTAGTTCTTTGGGGGCTTGAAAAGAAGTATTGGTGTACGAAATTATTAAGTCCCATAAAGCTGCGTAAAAATTTTCAAGATGCACTGATTGAAATGCGAGCATCAGCTAAGAGTTCTCCCAAAAACCTCGAGGAAATCAACAGGACATTAGCTAAAAAGTTGCAAGAGACTTGTCAGTGTGATAATCCGAAGATGAAAATTGAATTGCTCCATGATTATCTCGAGATAAATGATAGTGGACTTAGTCCTTTTATGCTGAATTATCAGGAAAAAGATTTCAGAAAAAAACTGGAGCATGCCTTGAAGAAAAGGCAAATCAGTGCTCTGTTAGATTAATGCAGAGTAAATCTGATCTATGCTTCTGACATTCGAAGGATGCCCTGGCGTCTCGGAAAATTTTTAGAGCTTCTTCATGCTTAGAAAGCTTGCTAATGCACATAAAACCCAGATGTTTTCTCCCACATCTGTAGTATTGTACCGATTTCACGGTAATGCCAATTCAAAAAAAATTAAATTATGTAGACATCTTTTCCCTCGATTCTGAATTGCCCCTGATGTTGATTAATTTTCTGGAGATATTGTGCGGCATCCATTGGCGATAGAGGGTATGAAAGATTTTTTTGGACACCATTTTCAAAAAAAATAATATTTAGGGCCATTCCTATTGGAGTTGGATTCCTATCTACATGTTTTTCAAATAAAGCGGCAATAATACTTGAATGATCTTTAACCCCAGATTCTCCAATCTTAAATTCGACTTCGTATAGTTTCGTTGCCCCAGCAGTCACTGCACTTGTCATGTTTTTTCCTCCTTTTATTGAGCTTGATTTTCTTTGCGACAAAAGTTTTATTAATCCCAGGATTAATATCAATCCAATTTTTTCAAGAGCCAGACTAACTAAAATCGAGAATTTTTTCTTCATTAATGAAGGCTGCTTGATGTATCATCCACTCCTTTAGATTGACAGAAATTTTCTGCGATAGGCAAGGAGTTTGGGGATGCGCTTTTTAATTGTTCTAATATTCGGATTCTTTTCAATTTCAAATGCAATTGGAAGTGATGCTTCTCAAAGCAGCATCTATTTAGGATCGAGGGAAGGCGATCCAGCAAGCATAGTCGAGAATGTCAGTACGATTCATGGTGATTATTCTGAGGTGGAGGTTGATCTCATTGTCCCTGGGCCTGATTCATTGGTTCTTTCAAGATTTTATACTAGCAAAGACAGTTTATCAGCTACGAGTCTAGGAGGCTGGCGTTTCTATCCTCAATGCACTTTATCAGTTCAAAAAGACTCAAAGAAGAAAACTTTTTCTTCTGCGGAAGGAAAATTCGATCGAACATATGTGAATGTGGGGATGGCTGAAGGAAGTATTCTCACCTATGTGGGATGGCAAAATACTACCAATGAAAAAGCTAAAGCCCTCTTTAAAGTGGATGTAGACGATCAGATTTTTTGTATGGCAAACACTGCTAGAGGAAACACTCATGCGTGGACAAATCAAAAAAATAATGAACTGTATTTTCATGCCGAAAATAACTTTTTTGAGCTTATTCTCAGTTCTGGGGGTAAGAGATTTTACATGAAACACCCTTTAGTAGAATTCTATGTCCTCGAAAAGGAAGTTCTTCCTAGTGGGAATAGAATATTCTATGAATATGATGATCAGGGGCGCCCTATTTTCATTAAAATGACAAATAGTGGGGAAGAAAAAGTCTTAAGCTGGATCAAAGTTCAATATGAAAAGACAGTTCGTGTTGATACAAGTGATAGGCAAACAGTTGAGTATCAATTCGATCAAGATCCTTCGGGTCAAGTGCTTTTATCCAAGGTGATTCGTTCTCATAAGTTTTCATTGCAATATCAGTATCAAGTGATTGGGAGCAGTGCTTTATTGATAAAAAAAGAGATTCCAGAAGGGAGATACACTGAAATTGAATACTATGCTGACAATGCAAATAAAAGCAGAGTGAGATCAGTTACATCTCCAGTGAGTAGCGCAGAAGTTGGATGCACAAAGTTCGCTTATAGCTTTGAATTCGATGGAAGTGGATTCACAGAGATTCAAGGCCCGTCAAATCAGAAAACTGTACATAGATATAACGAAGATCTGCAGCTTATTTGTGTTGAAGAGTATCTAGATGGTTCTGTCTATCGAGTCCAAAGGAATCAGTGGGGAAAAAGCGGAGACATTTGCAATTTGATTCAAACGTCTATTGAGGATGGTTCTGGCAATGTATTTTATACAAAGATCCTTTCATATGACGACAGAGGCAATGTTCTTGAAGAAAGAGAATATGGAAACTTCACTGGAGCCAATCCATATCCATTAGTAGTGGATCAAGATGGCATTCCTGATAGTACACAAGAGTGTCATGTGAAGACTTATTCCTATTCTACTACGAAGGACTTTGATGTTGTGTATCAAAAGGATGCTAAAGATTCGGGACTTCGGCTTTGCTACAAAAAAGGAACAAATTGGCTACTTAGAAAAGCTCTTTTACGAAAAAACACCTGTGAGAAACGTTGGTTCTTTGACTATAATGAAGATGGGGTTTTGATCCAAGTTATGGTTGATGATGGGGACACATTGGATTCCAAATCAACTTCTTTCAATTACCTTCCTCAAAGGCTGATCACCCAAATGACTCCTAAAAAGGAGTTCCCAAACGTTGGGGCTCCAGAGGTCATTGAAGAAAAATATCTCGATATCGAAGAGAAGAAAGAAGTTCTTTTAAAAAGAGTTGTCAATCATTTCGATCTCGAAGGAAACATTACTCAGCAAGATATCTATGATGCAAATAGCGCTTATCGTTATTCCCTAAAGAGAGCTTATGAGAATGGTCTTCTCACCATGGAAACGGATGCGAGTGGAAATGAAACTCATTACACTTACGATGCTAATCATAACCTCATTGCTCAGGAGAATTCTGCAACTGGGACATCTTTTGAATACGGGTATGATTTACAAAATAGACTTACCTATACGGCTGAGAAGGCTGGTGGTCATGTATTTGAGACGCACGCCTCTTACGATGCATTAGGTTACAAATTGTCTGAAACTGACAAATTTGGCAATGAGACCATTTTTACTTATGATGATCTCGGTCGTGTCCAAACTATCACCTATCCAGAGTTGAGAGATGAAGAAAGTGCTTATTTTAAACCGACTTATACATACCAGTATGATTTTTTTGATCATGTAACCGCAATCACTGATCCCTATGGCGGTTTCACGAAAAAATCGAATACTACGCGGGGTACTCCAATCAATGTTCAGTACCCTGATGGTTCTCAGGAACTTTTTAAGTATGATCTAGAGGGTAGTCTTCACAGGCATTGCAATAAAGACGGAACGGTACGTGTTTTTGAATACGATTATTTAGGTCGGCTAAGTCATATCGAACATTATGGGCGAAGTCAAAAGCAGCCAGGCACATGGTTAAGTAGTGTCCACTATAACTATGATGTTTTTCACATGACTTCAGAAAAGGATGAAGAGGAAAATGCAACACAATACGATTATGATGACGCGGGACGTCTTTCATCGCTAAGCAAAGATTCCAAGAAAGTCGAGTTCTTCTATGATTCTCTTGGGCAAACAAATGGTGTGAAAAAATGGAAATCTTCTAATGCATTTACTCTTGAAGTTCAAGAGCATGATTTTCAAGGCAATGTTATTGAAGAACGGATAGAAGATTCAGGAGGAAAGGTTCTTTCAAAAACACAATACTCCCATGACAAGGCTGGAAGACTCAAAGAGGTCGTTGGATATCCTCAGAATCAGATGAGCATTCTCAAAAAGTATGATTATGATCGCTTTGGGCGCCTCTCTAGAATCACAGATGCTTTCAATCAGGTTACAGAAATTATCTATGAAGATGGATACATAAATCAGTGGGGACAAAGAGTCTTTAAAAAGATTACCATTGACCCTCTAGGTAACAAACTCGAAGAAATTTATGATCCAGCAAGTCATTTAGTTGAGGTTTGCAGGAGAAATAAAGCCGGGGAGATTCTATCTTTATCGGAATTTTTTTCGGATGCTCTAAGTAACGAAGTCTGCCGAAAAGATGCAGTCGTTTCCTCAGGCAATACTTCAAGAGCTTTTACAACGCGCAAGTCTTACAATCCAGGCAATAACCTTCAAACATTGATTCTGGCAGCAGGCACTTCAGATGAAAAAGCGTTTGCTTATGAGTATAATTCCTATGGAGATATTTCGAGCAAGCTCAGTCCTGGAGCAGAAACACCTATTACCTATCAATACAATAATACTGGCAGAGTAAATTCCATTTCTTACAAGGAAGATTCTTCACAAAAAGAAATGGTCCATAAACTCACCTATGACAAAAAGGGGAACATCACTGAAGTCGAAATGGGATCTACTCATACACTCCATTATAAATTTGATCCAAACAATCAGCAGACTTCAGAAGAAATCAAAGATGAGTTTGGGTCTTATCAGTTAAGTTGCTCTTATGATGGAGAAGGACTTATCAAATCCATCAAATTGCCTGATGGTTCTTTTATTGAATATGAATATGAGGGACCTTTTGTGAAGAGAGTCACTCGATTTTCTAAAGAAAAGGAAGAGCGCTACCAGTATAAAATTGTCTCTCGAGATCTCATGGGAAATATCTTGGAAGAAATTCTCCCCGGCTATGCTGGGGGAAGGGCTCAAAGTTGGGATCATGCCGGTAGAAGAGTAAGAATTTCCACAGACTTTTTTCAAGATACAATTCCTGAAGGAGGATACGATCCTCTTGATAATATCAAAAATCGGGAAACAACGCTGGATGATGAAAAGAATATTTCTTCCTACGATTATAATGCTCTTTCGCAGCTCATTTCTGAAAAGGGAGAAATTGAACGTAGTTACTCCTATGATTCTATAGGGAATCGCCTCAAAAAAAATAACTCTTCATATAAAATAAATGATTGCAACCAAATCATTGAAGCAGATGGAGTTTCTTACACCTTTGACCCAAATGGAAATCTCGCTTCCAAAACGGTTCAGGGAGAAACATGGGTCTTTGAGCATAATGTTTTTAATCAACTCATTTTGATTAAAGATCCACATCAAACAAGTATTGCATTTACCTATGATCTACAAGGAAAGCGACTATCGAAAAAGATCGAGGGAAAAGGGAGGTCGGGAGTATTTCGCTATTTCTACCTAGGACAAACAGAGATCGGTTGTATTGATAAAAAGGGTGCAATTACAGAGCTAAGAGTCCCAAGCAATCCAAATCATCCAGAGTCTTCTTCCTACATTTCATTTGAAATCCAAAAAGAGGCTTATGTCCCAATTTATGACCTGCAAGGCAATGTAGCATGTCTAGTCGATTCTCAAAGACGAAAGATCATAGAAAGTTATCGATACTCTGTTTTTGGAGAGGAGGAAATCATCAATCACCGCGGTAGAGAGATTGTGAATTCTGCAGTAGGCAATCCTTGGAGATATCGTGGAAACAGAACAGATCAAGAAACTGGGCTTATTTGCATTGGCTGCAGATATTATGATCCCGAAATAGGAAGATGGATCAGTCCTGATCCTGCAGGATATCTAGATGGACCAGATCTTTATGTATATTGCCGAAACAACCCCCTCACTTACATCGATTACTTTGGGCTTGCATCAGAAAAAAACGGAAGCCCAGTAGATGAGAAATATTTTTATGGTGAGTATGAACCCCGTTGTGATTGCGAAAGACATCGCGATTGTAAACGTGGGGGTGATATTGCTAATGCTCTGAATGGGTATTCTAGTTTTAATTTAACTTCCCTTTATGGCTTTTCAATGGACATATTTACGCATCCTCGCTTCCAAGGGTCCATACAAGCCCTGGGTGGACTTGCTGAAGCAAGTGCTGGAGGTTTAGCAACACTTGGTACTGGAGGATTTGCAGCTCCAATTGGATGGCCAGTACTAGCTCATGGCCTTGACCAATTTATAACGGGCATAAGCACAGCAATTACTGGAAGATATAGAGATGCTGTCACGGAGCGCTTCTTACTAAAAATTGGAATGTCTCCTGAGTGGGTTCCTTTCGCTAATAACTTAGCAAGTGCTAGTTTTACTGTGGGCGCTATTAGCTTTGTTCGGAATGGCCTAATAAGAATTACCCCTAATATGCATTTGACTACTTCTTCGCCAGCAGGGATTAATTCGATAAGTCAGGAACTGGCTTTAGGTCAAAGAGCGAATATTAATTCGGCGGTATCTCTTAGGTCAAAGCTTTCAGGATTACAAAAAGCTCAAAAATCTGCAGTCCGAGTTCGGAATCTTCCTGATGGTCGAATTCGATATTATAGTTTGGAAGTTCCTGCCTCTAAACAAGGATTAACAAGAGGAGTTTCTTATGTAACAGAATGGAATCTTAACAATGGGCAAGTAAGATCCTGGATGGAAAGTTATAACCATTTTGCAGAAGTAAATCGAGTCCATCCTAAGATGATTAATGGCCAAACATTAAATTCCATGCATTACCCACCAATAGGAAGCGAACTAAGGATTAAATAAATTATGACATACACAAAAAAACAATTTGGATCAGAATTAAAAGCAAAGCTCTCGAGAGAAAGTGACTGCAGTGATATTTCTAAATGGGCTTTTAAAATTTACACTGATTATGGATTAGAATTTGAAAGTGGTCTTGATTATTTTGTTCTTAAATTGGTTGCCATGGAAGAAGGGCCTGAATTTCTTCTTTCAAAAGAAGAGCTTGAACTTCTAGCAGATGAATTATCAAAGGAGAGGCTGTGAGGGAAAGTTTGACTCACTTAGAAGCTTTTAAAGCCATGCGTTGTTTTTTGGAGAAATATTATGAGCAAACTTCTTCTGATGATATAGGTTCCTTATTGGGAGAAATGCAGATTTTGGAAGCTCATAGAAGAGCTGATCCTGCAGCATGGGAAGATTGGACAAATTGCATTAAGAAAATAATTTCTAGAGATAGCTAATGGAAAGAGACCTTTCGAGCTGCTGCTGACAATATTATTAAAGACCTAAGGAATGCTTTAGGAGAATAAAATGGAAAAAATAACGAGTGAAAACTGCTTAATTTTGTTGAAAGAAAAATTTCCACAATTTCTTCCTTATTGTGAGTCTTATGTTAATTACTGGGGAATAGATCAAGGAATTACGACTCAGATGATGCCATTTGCTGAGTATGTAATAGATATAATCCAATCTAAGGATGAAGCAAAGATTAAAGAAATTTTTGATTACGTTGAGTTTTTAATCTGTGATGGTAATGATTCAGTTCAAAATGCAATTACGACGTCATTTTTAGAATTATTATTAAGTAAAGATCCTGATGAGATTCAATTCACAACTTTTGCTAAATACCTAGGGAAAAATAGCATTGAATATTGTAAGGCTTGGGATGAATTTACTGGTATTAAGACAAAAGGTCTTTGGGAAGATTAAGTAAAATTATTACAAATGCAGATGGCGACATAATTCTAATGCAAGGCAATAAGAAAATTCGTTTTGATATTAGCCATCCTCATGGCGATAAACCCCACTTCCACTTGGAACAACGAACACCAAATGGAAAATGGGTTGATGTAAGTCCTGAGCATCGTTATTATTTTACAGGGGAATAATTAATTATGAAATGGCTTGCTAACTCCGTATCTCTTAAACCTCGATGCTATGAAATCAAACACGATCCGTCAGTTGGTTTTTATCTTTATGTGTTCGAGAATGATAAGTGTATACGTGATCATCTTCAAGATACTCTAGAGATGGCGATGGAATGCGCTTTGGAAGACTACGGGGTGCCAAAAAATGCATGGGAGAAGATTGAAGAATAGATTCTGACATGCTCCCTACTGTAGTTATAAAAATGCTGTTTTTTTGACGAACAGAAAATATTCTTTCTCTTTGGGCATTGATCTATATGTTGCATTTTCTTCAGCCTCTGTAATCTGTCGAAATCGAGTCATTTCGAAAAAAACTAGATTCAGTTAGGATCGAGATCACTTAAATTTTGAACAGGAGATTCATTATGAAAACTACAGCTTTTGTATTAGGTGTGGGTTTATGTCTGCTCAGTAGCTGCGAGCAAGCTAAATATGCTGTTTCATCGGGGATTGATGGGGTCAAAAATCAATGGTGTCAGAATAGTGATGAGGGGTTTTTAAATCTTGTAGCCTATGCTGCCAGAAGTGAAGAATTTGAAAGAGCAGATAAATGGCTCGCTCAAGTTTATCATCCAGAAAATAAAGCTAGTGGGCTCATAACTTTGGCTCAGTATGAATTGCTCCATAATGGTATCGCGCGAGAAGAGACCCAGAAACAATTAGAAGAGATTATTCCTTGTGTGGAGGATCCAAAATTGAAAATGTTGGCTCGTTTAGAGCTTGCGGATGTTGAGTTTTCCAAAAATAAGGATAAGGGTTTGAGCCGGATTGAGGAAATAGAATGCGATATTTGGGATGTTTCTTCAGCGCACCTAAGAGCACCGATGCTCATACGTCTTTTGACTTTTCGAATAGAAAGGGAAAAAAATATTACAAAAGCAAGGGAAATTATTGATCAAACTGAGAGGACAATTCGTGTTATGTTTGACAGTAGGGACAAATACGACATTCAGAATCAGCTAAAAGGAATATTGGAAGCTCATAGCAATCTGTTTTGCAAATAAAACAGTGAATAGGCCTTGTTGAATAAATCGACTCCTAAGTCTATGGGAATAAAAGATTTTATGCTAGAATCGAAGGAATGATAAAGGAGTAGAGAAAATGGCGTCATTAAAAGATGTTCTAACAAAAGATGTTAGACCTATCAAAACAATGCCCAATCGAAGGCCTGGGCTCGCCTCTGGTTATTGCAGGTCTTTTTCTTCTTTGTTAGCTCTTGTTGTTTTTATTTTTCTTTGGCTCTTGGAAATCAAATTAAAAACAATGTGGCTTGTTGGACTCCTATTAGGATCTCAGTTAGTAGCTGTAGTCCTTTATGATTTTTGGGTAGATTATTCCCGCAATATTGATGATAGTACAAACTTTTCAAAAAAATTGTCCCCTGAATTATCTGAAAAGAAAGCCCCAGAAAATACAATTAGCTTTCAGAAGGCGTCTTTTTCATGTGGGTTGTTGAGTGGAGCTTCCTCTTCGATAGGACTTTTTCCTCATTTGCTTTTTCTATTGAGTTTATATGTAATGAAAAAGCCAGCTCCCCTCGGTTTTCTCATTCTGACTTATATTGCATCTATTTTCCTGAGCGAATACATTTTTTGGTCTATGTTGAATAGAAGATTTCCTAGTACGAAGGATACAAAGGGTTTTAACTTTATTTTCAATAAAAGTGAGATAAAAGCATACCTATCAGCTTATAGTTCGGAGATCCTTTTTGATACCATTTTAATTATATTAGCAATAAGAGCCAACTGGAATCCTTTGAATGCTTACCTAATACTCCTTAGTTGTAAGTTTCTAGCAGCACCTTTTCAGTCATTTTTCTCTCAGCGTTATCTTTCAAAAAATATGAGCTTCAGTCTTGCTGTCGTTCCTCAAGTGTTTTGCCTTTTCTTAGCACAATCAAACCCAGACTTTCTTCTATATATATTCATTTTGAAAGGATTATGCTGCAATGCCATTGCTGTATCAAGGTCTCAATACGCAGACGAAATATTGAGTTAACAGCATAGCTTTCCCACGATATTGATCAAACTGAGAGGACAATTTGAGTTATGTTTGACAGTAGGGAGAAATACGATTTTTAAAATCAATTAAAAGGAATATTGGAAGCTCATAGCAATTTGTTTTGCAAATGAATCGGTTCTGCTGGACTCAACGAGGTTGGATTGGATTTCTAAAGGATTTTTTCTTAGGGCTATGTCATTTACTACAAGAGTTGTGGAAGTAAAGTATTTATTGACGTATAGACATGATATATGAAGCGTTGTATTCCCAGGGTCTTTTCTTTCCAAGATAAAAATCAAAGCTTCTGGCAACTAGCAAGTATTCAAAGTGCACAACTTGGATTGCCAGGAATAGCAATTGGAGCTTTATTCGTAAATAAATATGGGTTTGGAACAACTTTACTCTCAATTTTCTGTGGGAATCTGGTGCTCTGGGCAGTAGGACTTTCTGTTGTTTCAATATCTGTACAAGATCGGATAAATACCATCCAAATTGTTAATCGGTATTTAGGAAAGATTAGTGGAATTATAGCCTCTTTAGTTTTGCTGTTCTCTATTTTAAACTGGTATAGCATTCAAATTAATTCAGCGGTCTTCAAGTTAAATAGTTTATTAAACTTCGATAGAAATAATGTACTAGATATGCTGATTAGAACAGGGGCAATCCTCGGACTAATCACGGCATTAATTTCATACGGAGGAATCCGCTTTATAAAATGGATAGCTATAGTGCTATTGCCTCTATTTTTTATCTATACTATTACAGTGGTAATTAATTCAAGCATTTCAATTCCGGTGGAGACGGCCTGGGAATTATCTCCTGTTGTCATTATTTCAACTGTTTTATTATCTCTACCCGGGGTTATTAATTTCCCCACATTTTTTAGGCATTCTCGTTCTAAAGCTGATTCTTTTTTAGCACTTGCAATCATTACAATTTTTGTTACCTTTTTTCAGAGTGCGAGCATGTGGATGTTT
Source organism: Chlamydiota bacterium (assembly GCA_011065225.1). GTDB lineage: Bacteria > Chlamydiota > Chlamydiia > Chlamydiales > Rhabdochlamydiaceae > Sacchariniichlamydia. Next base: position 237 of record JAAKFC010000019.1, on the reverse strand, counting down.
ATAGCATATCCTTCTGAATTAAACCTAGCGAGCCAAATTAATATTTTTTTGATTGTTGCATCTGTTTTATTTATTATTCTTTCATTAATTCTTGTGAATTTAGTTAACATCTACTTTGCTTCTGTAGCATGGGAAAATATTTTTGGACCTATTGAAGGATCAAAAGAATATGTAATAATAGGTTTAGCGGGAACTTTAATGTTTATCTTATTTCAAATTTATCAACCAATGAAATTT
>JAAKFC010000189.1 GCA_011065225.1 Chlamydiota bacterium | reverse complement strand
ATTTCCACGGGTTTGTTGATGATGAGCCCAAACGAGCCACTGGGTGTATGCTCGCAAATGAGAACTACGCTGCGGAAATAGATACCGGCATCAATCTCGGGACTGGCAATTAAAAAGCTTCCTTTAGAAAGTTCGGAATAGGGAAGGCGTTTATCCATATCTAATTTCCTATTGCTTCATTGAGTTGTTGGTTATAAAGGCGCAAATTATCGGAAAGTTCGTCGGCGCGCCTTAGGAGATCAGCAAAATCGCGCTTAAAGTTCTCAGAGTGGAAAATTTCCGCCCTTTCAGGTGAATTCTCAGCACGAGTAATCAGCATGGAAAGCCGAGTCATTGAGGCGTTGATATCATCGACTTCCGTTTGAAAATAGGTGCGAAAGGCCTGGGGGCTTTCTAGTGCATTGAGTTGGTTGACCTTTTGGAGGCGTGTTCTTTGCCACTGTTTATTGAGATGGAAAAGAATGCCGTAGTGGTTGAGGTCATTCATCAGAGTGTTGCCTTTTGTCATCATGGCATTCATTTGTAGGTAGAGGTCGTCATCGGCAACTAGTTTGCCAAGCGTCCCTTTTCCATGGGCAAGGTCTTCTAGTGTGACATCGAATGAATGGCTAGCCGATTTTAGGTTTTGTAGGATGACTCCGATATTTTTGAAGGATTGTTTATCATCGAGTTGCTGCATGGCTGTTTGAACATGAGTGAGGGCACCGGAGAATTCGCGTACGCCTTTTTGCACATCATGAAGGAGGCCTACTTGATTATATGCAGAGAGGGCTGAATCTATCTCTTCCATGGCAGAACCGGCAGTGCGCACCGTGGATGCCACTTCTTCTCCATGGTCTTTGAGCCAGTCGTTAGTTCGTTTGAATGTTTCTTCCATTTGCGCCGCGAGATCAGAAAAATCGAGCATGGCATTTTGCAAAGGATCCACCGAATCGGCATAAACTGGCTGTGTTGAAATTTGTTTGGGGGTCACTCCTTTTGGTGGGGCTTTGGGAGTGATTGCAATCGATCTTTCCCCGAGAAGGCCTGAGGTTTGGATCGAAATCTCATCCGTGTTGTAGACTTTCACTTTTGAATCGATGTGGAGGGTGAGTTGATAGAAATAAACCCGCCCGAGTTCATCGGTGGGTTGCTCTCGGGCATCCTGGATTTCATCCATGGCTACAACTTCTCCCACTGGTTTCCCTGCAAAGAGAACGCGCGTGCCCACATTCAGGCTATTGATATTGGAAAAACGGACATAAAGGGCCTGCTTCCCATCTCCCACAGTGGGTTTGAGGAACATGATGATGCATATTATGACGGCAATCGAGCTGAGAATAAAAATTCCCACAAGCATATTTTTAATTGGTGTACTCATTGGCCTCTTCTTGGATTTTGTGACATATTCTTCTTTAAGGAAACACTGAACAACTCATTTACCGAGTCTTCGGTCAAAACCATCTGAAAAACTTCATTTTCGACCTTCATTAACTTACTAAAGTTAATTGCGGTCTCCAAATAAACTTTTTCAGCACTTTTGATCCGCATCCTCAGCAAAGCAGTATTCATTGTCTCCTTAAAAACTCAATAATCGGATCGTCAAATTTTATAAAGGTTTCTGGATCGCCAATATGGGCGATTTTTCCATCTCTAAGCAGGGCTAAGCGATCTCCTATGTGGAGAGCAGAGGTAATATCATGGGTCACTACAACAGTTGTCGCTTTTAGCTCTTTTTGTGTTTTAACGATTAATTCATTGATTTGCATTGATGTAATCGGGTCCAGTCCTGTTGTCGGTTCATCATATAGAAGAATTTCGGGGCGATAGACAATCAATCTCGCCAGCCCTGCTCGCTTGCGCATCCCTCCCGAAAGTTCGCTAGGCATTTTGTCTTGCGTGCCATCCAGTCCCACCATTTTGAGGGCATCATCGACTCGGCTTCGAATTTCTTCTTTTAATGCTCGCTTGCTTGTTTTTTTGGTAGAATGTTCTGTCAGATAGAAACCGGTGTTTTCGGCAATGGTCATCGAATCAAATAGAGCTGATCCTTGAAAGAGCATTCCCATCTGCTTGACTGCGTGTAATAGCTTGGGACCAGAGAGTTCTGTGAGGTTGACTCCATTCACTTCAACGGATCCTCGGTCGGGCTTTGTGAGCCCAATAATGTGTTTGAGCAGGATGCTTTTCCCCACGCCAGAAGGACCCAAGATGACAAGCGTTTCTCCTTCTCGTATATCGAGATCAAGTCCCTGGAGAACCTTTACGTGCTTAAAACGCTTATAGAGATCGCGGATTTTGATCATGATATAACCCTCGTAATTTCTTTATAGAGGGAGTTGAGGGCAATCGTGAGAAAAAAGTTGCTAAATAAAATGGCGATGTAGCAGACAACCACGCTACTGGTGGTATTGCGGCCTACTCCTTCCGCGCCGCCGGTCGTATTCATTCCCTTGTAGCAGGAAATCGTCATGATCAGGATTCCAAAGAAAAAGGCTTTGACGGTGCCATTGAAAAAATCAAACATTGTGATGTGCATGGGCATCGGATCGAAATAGGCAGAAGGAGTCATGTCAAAGAAAAACACGGAAATGAGATAGCCCCCAAAAATGCCCATCACTATGCTAAATAATGTGAGCATTGGCATCATGATCATCCCTGCAAGGAAGCGGGGAGCGACCAGATAGCGATTGGGATTGACTGCCATGCTGCGCAGGGCATCAATCTGCTCGGTCACGCGCATGGTTCCCAGCTCGGCGCAAATCGCAGCTCCCACACGCCCCGTCACCATGAAGGCGGTTAGAATCGGGCCAAGTTCGGTGATCATTGCTTTGCCCACCATGAGCCCTGTTATGCCGCTGAGGCCTTTACTGTCTAATTGGTAAAAGGATTGCGCAGCAAGTACAAGTCCGGTGAAAAATCCGGTGATGGCGACAACGGCCAAAGAGCCAACGCCGATGTTGTACAGTTGCTTCAAGATGAGGCGGAACTTGGGAGGATGCCACAGCGTGGCTCTGACTGTGTCGACAAGAAGTTGTACGTATTCGCCAATGGCTACTAAAAAGTGGAGCTTAAAGCGACTGATCCACCCTTCGATGACTGC
>JAAKFC010000188.1 GCA_011065225.1 Chlamydiota bacterium | reverse complement strand
TATGGATTTTTAGTTGGATTTATGGTTTTAGGTAGAGATAAAGAAGAACTTTCTGTCATGGAGGCGGTAAACAACCTCTCCAATATGTCGGAGATTGATCTCAAAGCGCCCATTGATCTGGAAGGGGAAGAGGTCTTTTCGACTGAGGTCAATTGGCGCGATCCGCGCCAAGCCCTTCGCAATGAGGGACTCGTGAAAGAGACTTTTCGGGTTCTCCATCGCTATTTGCAGAATATGGTCCGGCGGGACCGTAATTCTCTCAAAGACCCTCAAACCCAAAAGGGAGTCCAGGCGATCATGCTCCTTGCCAGTGAAGCAGTGCAGAAGATGGATCGCTATGCAAGCCTCTACCCCGATCATTACAAGCCCATCTCTAAGCTCAAGGAGTACACCGATCTTCAAAAGTACTATCGACAGCAGATCCTAAATCAAATGCCTAAGCCCGAAGAAGAAATCGAAGATTGGGAGGAAGCTGCAAAGGAAGAATTCAAGGGAATCGAAGCTGAAAAGAGAGGTCTGCAGGATTTAGAGGGGGTTCGCAAAGACCTGAATTACGAGCTTTTCTTTATCAAAGGCGAGAACGGAAAGCCCTTTTTCAGCCGGAGTCTCATTCGCCACATTCGACTGGTGGGAAATTTTGATGAACTCGTGAGTAAAGTCGAAGGGGAAGATCCTCTACTAGCTATTCGGGAGCTATTGGATCGAGAAATTCGAGAAGGGGCGGAGGAAATCCTCAAGCTTGCAGCTTCTTACCTCGATCTCTTTTACAAAGAGGGGATGAAGCACAAAAATCGTCCTTTTGTCGGGGGACTCAACAAGGCGGTGATGGCTCTTCGCATGGCTGCGAATTCGGTCAATTTGATTGAAAACCAAAGTTTTAAGAGTTGCTTGGAATATTATGCGGATTTTCATCGCTTTCTTCGCGTTGCAATGCAAGCTCCTGGTTATCAGAAACGGATCACTGGTGAGATGGAAGAAGATGCTTTTTCCCATTCTCTTCTCAACTTGACTCATGCTCTTTGCTGCTATTTCTTCATGAGAACAGAACCTTTGAAAGAAGTTCTCAAGCTCATCCATAAAATCATTGACCGGGGAAATGCAATGCGGGGTCCTCGGCCAAAAGAACAGGCTGATGAAAAGGGACTGCAAATTTGGAAAGATCTGCAGGATCAGGACGAGAGCATCCGCTATCTTTTGAGTCACTATCCCAATGGACCTCTTTTGCGGACCCTAGATGCTTTTCGAGAGGAAGAAGAATTTGAGGGATGGGATCCATTGACCCACTATAATTTTCCTGCACAGCAATTTACTTTTTCCAGTGGGGAGATGCACATCAGTGTTCTCCGGATTCCGAGTCCTCTCAAGCAAGTATTCATTCATAGGGCGGAAGTAGTGGAAGAATTCGAAGGTTTCTTGCGCTTTTATAAGCATGAGCGCAAACCCGATCGACATTTGCTTGTCAATTTGCAAAACAGAACTTCTTGGGAAGAGTTTGCTCGCTCAAAAGTCCTTGAAGCGACTGGTGTAAAGGCCGAGCATTACGAGACGCTCTATATTCTGGGACTTCCTAAAAACACCCCTTTTTATTTGCAAGATGATGAGTATGAATCGATGAATGGCGCCCCCATCTTTTTAGAGAGTTTTGAGCAGCAGATCTCTTGTGGAAAAGAGTGCGGGTTTTACATTCCAGAGCAAATCAAAAAAGCCGAACTAAAAAAGTTTACCAATCAAACTCTTCAAGTTATTCATAAATTCTTTTTCGATGAGAAAACGAGTTTAACACGTATCGAGAGGCTCAATTTCATTGAGATCTTTTACGTCCTTTATGTGACGAAAATGCTTGAGATGCTGAAAATTGATTCGGTGAGTTTTACTTGTAAGGATGCTCTTGATACAGGGCCTGTAGCAGCGTCTCTGTATTACAGCTTTTTGCTGATGCTTTCTGAAAAAAAGCCTTGGAACAAAAAAGAGATCGACCATTTGCTCTGGATGGTTTATGGGCCGGCTCTTCTTGTTCGAGATCGAGCAGTCAATCAAATCCGACTCAAACGGGGCATGATGGCAATGGAGACGATCCATGCTGCTTGTCTGAAGAATCATGCTGCTCTTGTCAAGGGAGTCAATGCCCTTTTTACGAAAGTGCAGTTTCCCATCAAATTTTAAGTTCCGCAAAAAAAGACAGAACCTTAAACTTGCTCCATCCTGTGTAAAAATTAGAGTAAGAAATGTTTTTAAGAATAATAGTTTTCATTTTTTTCATATCTGCACATTGTGTTGCTAATCCTTCTAAGCAATATGAAGTAGAAGATCTCATACTTTTGCCAGAAGCAAGGCAAGAAGGCATAGATGTAAAAAATGATCCTTTTATTTTGTTTCTTGATCAGGCCGAAAAAGAAATCTTGATGGCTTCCTATAAACTGCAAGAAAAGAAGCTCCCACAAAAAGATATGCTCGATGCCCTCAAAAAGGCAGTAAAAAGGGGAGTCGAGGTCCATGTGATCACAGAAAATAGACTCACAGATGTAGAAATCGTCGAAGATGCTAAAGAAGTTGGAAAAAGTGCTTCTTTAAATGCCTATAAAGATCGTGGAGTAAAAGTCTATTCGAGTTCGGAAAAGTTCAACCAGAGTCATACAAAATATATTGTGATTGATGGCAAAGAGGCCATGCTTGGAACTACGAATTTTGATAAAGAGTTGGAGGGGCATACCAGCAATGAGCGCCCTTCTCGTGATTTTGCAGTGAAAATCCGAAATCCTGAGATCATCAGTGAATTAACCCGTGCATTTTGGAATGACATCAAGGGGATCGATTTTGTAGGGAGTCAAGAGCATTTGCTTTGGGGGCCAAAGAATCAGCGAGAAAAACTCAAAGAGTTCATCGAAAGTGCTCAAGATTCTATCAAAATTTATCAACAAGACATTACGGATTCAGAACTGATTGAAGCCCTTGTTGGTGCAGCGACAAATAACATTGAGGTAGAATTAATTATGTCTCCTCATCCTTTTGGCTTTAACAATCCTGATAACAATATTGAAAATCAGAAAAAGCTTACAGAGGCTGGTGGAAAGGTCTATTTGACCAATGATCT
>JAAKFC010000187.1 GCA_011065225.1 Chlamydiota bacterium | reverse complement strand
CTATGTGGTTAATGATGCCAATCAGCTCGTTCAAGCAGAAGGAGCTATCTATACATTTGACTCCAAGGGAAATTTGGCCACAAAAAGTGTAGGCGGAAGAACCTGGGAATTTAAACATAATAACTTTAACCAACTCACTTCGATCACTCTTCCTGATGAGATGAGCGTTTCATTCACTTACGACTTGAGCGGAAAACGCCTTTCGAAAAAGGTCGAAAAGGACGAAAGTTCTCAAATCCTTCGTTATTTTTATCTAGGCCAAACTGAGCTTGGGTACATGGATACAAAAGGCAACATTGTGGAGCTCCGCATCCCAAGTAATCCAAATCAACCGGAAAGGAGCCCATTCATTGCTTTTGAGCTGCGTAAAGAGACCTATGTCCCCATCTATGACATCCAGAACAATGTCGCCTGTTTAGTCGATCCAGAAAGGAGAAAAACACAAGAGAGCTACCGATACTCGGCATTTGGAGAAGAAGAGATTTACAATCACCGAAATCGAGAGATCCAGCGATCTAGTGTAGGCAACCCTTGGAGATATCGAGGCAATCGCATCGATGAAGAAGTAGGACTTATTTGTATTGGGCATCGCTACTATGACCCAGAAACCGGAAAATGGATAAGTCCAGATCCTATGGGTGATTTAGATGGACCCAACTTATACGTCTATTGTCGAAACAATCCCCTGACCTATGTGGATTACTTTGGCTTAGCTTCAGAGAAAAATAAAAGCCCTGTAGACGAAAGCTATTTCTATGGTGAGTATGAACTTCATTGTTATTGTGAAAGACATCGAGATTGCAAAAGAGGGGGCAATATTGCAACCGATCCTACCCTACGTGCAGGTTTTAGCATAGGGAGCGCAATGGATCTTTCTTTAGAAGTTCTTTCCCATCCACGAGTACAAGGATCTCTGCAGGCGTTTGCTGGGCTTGCTGAAGCAGGCGCCGGAGGTTTAGTAACACTGGGTTCAGGAGGACTTGCAGCTCCCATTGGATGGCCTGTGCTTGCTCATGGGCTTGATCAATTTATCACTGGGATAAGCACGGCTATTACAGGAAGTCACAGCGCTACAGTAACTGAGCAGCTTTTGCAAACAACGGGGATGTCCTCAGAATGGGCTTCATTTACGAATAATGTCTTGAGTATTGGTGGAACAATGGGAGGGACGGCTATTATTCGAGTAAGTAGGACAGGGGCTTTTTCTAGCCCTCGATTAACTTCAAATAACTCACAAAATTTAATAATTACAAATACTAATGAAACAGGAGCTGCATCAGTAGTAGGTCGTCGTGGATGGGAGATTAGTCACCCCCATTATCAAAATACTACCCGTCATGCCACTACTACCATTCAAAATAGATTGTATAGTGGTCATGCCTTAGACCAAATGCAGAATCGTGGTTTTGTCCCCTCGATTGTTGAAAACACTATAAAAAAGGGACGGGTATTTTCAACCAAAGCCGGAACCATTGGATATTATGACTCTGCTAATAATGTACGAGTCATCGTTAATCCTAATAACGGAAAAGTTGTAACAGTTATTCCAGGAGCACCCAAATGAGCAAAAACACCCATGTTAAACAATTTTTGATGACTGAAATTCAAAAAATTCTTTTGAAAGACTGGGACCCAATAGGTATTCAAGATATTCCTGAGGCGCAGGATGAATATGATTCGTATATCTCTTCAGTTTATAAATTAATACAGTCTAAAAAATCTGAAAATGAACTTTTTGATTATTTATGGTGGATTGAAACAGAACATATGGGGCTATCTGGCAATAAAAAGCACACGAAATCCATAGCTCGCAAACTATTCAAACTATCTCATCCATTGTAAAGAGAAATATAAGTCAAAGTGGGTGTGTTGCATAACTCCATTTAAGCTAACTGCTTAACAAGCTGGCTTCGCTCTAAGAATCTTTTTATGCTGACTTCCTTTGATCTATCATTTGATTGAGGATCATTCCCTTTAATTTCACCTCTTTTTCGATGCTTTCTAAGCTCTGACTTTTCAGGCTTCCTCCTAGTAGTTTTTTCCATCTCGCTATTGCGCTCTCTATCTCGCTTCTCCGGCTATACCCTGATAACTTTGACCATATCGAGCGCGCTAGCTCGTCATCTCCTAGCCCTTTGATTGCCTTTAGTGCTTCGTTTCTCAGATGATATTCCGGCTCTTCCCATATGATGGCACGTCTGTTTGGTGGCGTTAACAGCTCTTTGTTATGCCTCTCACAGATCTCATAACATTTTTTGCTGTCCGCTATCCCATCGAACAGTACTTTTCCTTTTTTGTGATTGCATTTGCTCAGAGCTTTCCCTAGGCAGGCTGTGTCATGAGTATGTTCTTTTGTGACTTCAGCTAAGACAAGTTTTCCGCTTTGTAGATCGATTCCCACATGGAGCTTTACCCATTTGGATTTCCCTCCATAACGTTTTGCACACCATTCTCCCTCTCCATATGCTTTTAACCCTGTTGTATCTAGTACTAGACTGGGGGCTTCCTTCTTATCCATCAACTCCTCTGGCAGCTGGATGCTTCGCATCCTGCGGCAGACTTGTGTGTATGATGGGACTTGAGGGATGTCCATTAGCTTTGCTAAGAACAAGAAGAGCCCTTCCAGCTCCCTCAAGGGGAGCTGATATTTGAACCGCACCATGAGCATCACAATAATCGCTTCATCACTATAGGTAAAAGGCCTTCCCTTCTTTTTACTCTTCTTAGCTTTCCAGAATTTTAGAGATTTTTTCGTGACCCAAAAATTTAGGTTGCCACGATTGATGAGTTGTTTGTTATACTGTTTCTAGTCGCGTTTGCGGCGAGGCATAAGCTGGCTCCTTGTTTTGTGACTTAAGAGCTTAAGCTTGTGCCTTTTTGTTTTTCAAGATTTTACTTGGAGTGAAGAGGACTTCTCTAGGGAGTTATGCAACACACCCTAAATATGGTCTTTCTCGCTAAAGAAATATTACTGGATGGAAATGTCCAAGAAACATCGATTTACTCTATCAGTAGCTTGATAGGATTATCCAGCTTTAAGCCATCTGTACAAATGCTACTTATTCTGTGTAGCAAGGGAATTCTCGCGAATCTTACAGTTATTGCAAGAGCAGCTATAGCT
>JAAKFC010000186.1 GCA_011065225.1 Chlamydiota bacterium | reverse complement strand
CAGAACGATTGCCCTATCTGCAATATTGACCTGCAACAGTCAATTATGGATAGTGTCTGATGAGACCTCCAAATGCACGTAAATTTAAAAGGAGATTACCTTTAAAATGTCCTAATTGTGGAAAAGAATTTAACACTTATGGGAAAATTTATGGACATATGAAGTATTGGTGTAAGAAAACTGATAATAATTTGAGAGGAAAAAATGAGTAAATTCGCACCAAGTAAATATCAACAGGATATATTTGATTGGGTGAACGAAACCCAATCAGGCAGTTTAGTAGTGGAGGCTCTCGCTGGTTCTGGCAAGACTACTACAGGCATAGAGATATTTAGGCTGTTATCATCAGAGATTGATGCTATTTTTGTGGCATTTAATAAACACATAGCAGATGAGCTAAGTAGAAGACTTCCTGCCCCTGCATCGGCTAGAACATATCATAGTCTTGGTTTGGGCATTTTGCGAAGTAATTTTGGCAGAGTAGATGTAGATAATAAAAAGGTAGACAAAATCCTTGAGAGATTTATGCCTAGGGAACGCAATTATTGGAAATTTCATCCAATTCGCAAGTTAACAGGCTTAGTCAAGGCAAATCTCAGTCCTACAGATCATGTCTCATTAGAAAGTCTAGCACTTTATTATGGCATTGACCTCAATAATGGTATTGATCCAGATGAGATTTTTGATGCAGTTCGTAAAGTTGTCAAAGAAAGTGCAGAGTGGACTTCTAGTGTAGATTTCAATGATATGTGCTGGTTGCCAATTCATTTAGATTTACCAGCAAGGCAATACGATTTTCTATTTGTGGATGAGCTACAAGATACCAACACTGTTCAGACCGAGTTGGTCATGAAGTCAATTGCTCCAGATGGACGGATTATAGCTGTTGGAGATCGAAGGCAAAGCATTTATAGTTTTGCCGGAGCGGGAGCAGAGGCAATTCCCCAATTTATAAATCGAACTAATGCCGATACCTTGCCCCTTTCGATTACATATAGGAACCCTAAAAATGTAGTTGATTTAGTTACTAAAACCTTTCCTGATATTCATCTGGAATTCCCTGAATGGGCAATTGATGGCGAAGTAGTAGGCATAGATGAAAAAACAGCCTCAGATGAGTATAATGATGGTGATATGGTGCTATGCAGGGTAAATGCTCCATTAGTGCGACCCTGCTTTGCTTTGATTAGAGAGGGCAAGAAAGCTACAATTAGAGGTAGGGATATTGGTAAGAATTTAGCCAATCTGGTCAAGAAAATGAAAGCTGATGATATGCACATACTTATGACTAGACTGAGAGACTATCGGCTGCGAGAGACTTCTAAACTGATTGACTCTGATAAATTCGGCCAGGCCGCTTTATTGGATGATAAAGTAGACACGATTATAGCAATTGCAGATGGGTGCGAAGATGTTACAGATGTTACTAATAAGATTGCATCCACATTCTCGGATGAGGTTGAGGGAGTTGTTTTCTCAAGCATCCATAAGGCTAAGGGCTTGGAGGCTAAGAATATCTTCCTGCTCAAACCAGACCTATTACCTCATCCCATGGCCAAACAGCCTTGGGAATTGCAGCAGGAACGCAACTTACAATATGTGGCATATACCAGGACATTAGAAAAACTATCAATAGTATTATAGGAGAGATAAATGGGTAAAATGCCTTTGTGGATGAGAATATTAGCAAGGCTCAGCATGATACTAATGTGTAAAATTTTAAATAGGCACATCTATGATTATGAGGATTTTGGTGAGGGAACCATTGTAACCTATGATTGTTTTAGATGTGGAAAAGAGTATGACAGCTAAACATGGAAAGTAGAGGAGAGATAAAATAATGGGAGATAAAAAAGCAGAAGAACAAATGATAAACGAGTTTGTAGAAAAAACCATAAAGGAATTAATGAAACTCTTGGAAGAAACTGGTCGTATTGAGGTCATTATTGCCTATCTTATGATCTTAGATACAGTGAAAACTCTAACCGTTTCGTTACCTCTTGAAGATGTTTTAAATGCAATAGAAATGATGGCGAAACACAACAAAGAATTTTACAATGAAACAAAGTGAGATGTGGCTGTCCTATCCAGTTTCTCCCCAATTCCGAAAGGCAGTTATTTGTGGCATTCTGATATGCATTCCCTTTTGGTGTTTGGTTGCAATCGGTTTGGCTTGGTTAATAGGAGGATAAAGGAGGCTGCAAATTAAAATTAGACCAAAACTAATCTGAAATTCAGTTTGTACTCACAATAAATTGGTAAGATAAAGAAAAGGAGATTAAAAAATGGAAACAATTGATGTAACAGGCTTGAATAAAGCCACAGTTTTAGTAGCACTTTATAATACCGCTAAACCGCAGGGTATGGGATTTTTGCATTATGATCCTACTCCGATGGCGCTTGATGAGGCTAAAGAAATACTTTCCCAAACTACTGATTTTGATTATCTTAAAGGGAGGGTAATGAAAGTTGATCTTAGTGAAGACACTTTTGACCCTTGGTTGTTTGATCGAGATAATGGAGAAGGCGCAGCAAAAAGAGTTATTGATTCTCTTCGGGAAACAAATGATCCTAACAATAAAACCATTCAGAAAAAGCACTCAGACAACACATATTTATCAGCAATCTATACAGAAACGCATCTAAAAGACAAAATGAAAATAACTACTAAAGGGAAGCATGTAGAAATAAATCTGGGTTTGTCTGATATGGAAGAATTTCTTCAGCCTAAAATTAATAAAATAAAAGAAAAGGAGATTGATAAATGATAAGCGTAGAAGTAGTTCCATATGGCATATTGACAACCAGAACCAAAGATGAATATTATTTACTAGCCCCTGAGCCAGTAGAATCAGAGGATTGGATGCATTCAGAACAACAAAAGTTTTTGGTTATTCCTTTTACAGAGGGAGTCACAGATGTTTTATATAAAAAACATTATCTGATTACTACTGATCCAGACATTCATTTGTTTCCAGATGCATCTAGGAAAATAAGGATTTATGTGGGAGATAAAAATGAAAAAACTGTTTAGATGGCTAAGTCTTGAGCCAGATTGGGGAAATTATAAGCCTGTAAAACCCCTGCTTGAGCCTCAAGAATTGTTTGTGTCAATAGATGTTCCAGAT
>JAAKFC010000185.1 GCA_011065225.1 Chlamydiota bacterium | reverse complement strand
TCGATATTCGCTGTTGCATTTGGGAAACGACTCACTATTGGAGGAGTTACTTTATTGAATACAAAAGAAACCGCACTTTGCGTTTTGTCACATAAGCCCCAGAATATATGAGAGCCTATGCGAGATGCTTGTTGTGTAAAGGTAGGAGGATCTTCTGCTTTTTTGGTTTGGGTATTGAGAATAAGAGAAGTAGACATGTCCAAAAAGGATATCAATTTTTTTTATGAATTGTCAATCATTTCTTGAGGCTAGAGGATGTTTAAAATTGGGCTAGAAGGCGCATGTCATTTTCTGTGAACATGCGGATGTCATTAATGCCATAGCGAAGCATGGCAAGGCGCTCGATTCCAAGTCCCCAAGCATAGCCAGAATATTCATGGGGATCGATCCCACCGTTTTTGAGAACTTCTGGGTGGACCATGCCTGCCCCACATACTTCGAGCCAACCACTCTGTTTGCAGAGGCGGCATCCTTTGCCATCACAAGCTGTGCAGCGAAGATCAACTTCTATTCCGGGCTCGACAAAGGGAAAATAGCTAGGACGGAAGCGAGTCTCTATGTCCTTTTTGAAGAGTTTGCTCCAAAATTCTTCCATGGTTGCAAAGAGATCTGCAAATGAGACGTCGCGATCGATATAGATCCCTTCCACTTGATGGAAAAAGACATGTGATCGGGCGCTGATGTTTTCATTACGGAAGACGGTCCCGGGTGCAATGATCCGGATGGGAGGATTGCTATTTTCCATAGCTCTTAGTTGCACATTGGATGTCTGAGAACGAAGAAGGGAATGCTCACTTATGTAAAAGGTATCCTGCATATCGCGGGCAGGATGATCAGGAGGATAATTGAGCCCTTCAAAATTGTACCAATCTGAATCGATTTCTGGGCCGCATTGGACGGAAAAACCCATACCGACGAGGATATCGATCACTTCATGGAGCATGATCCGAATGGGATGGCGCCGTCCTAGGAAGTGGCGTTTGCCAGGCAAGGTGATATCTATCTTTTCTTGTTCGAGCTGTTTGCTTTCTTCTGCTTGAGAAAAGGACCGCGCGGCCTCTTCACAAAGATGGGTGATTTCGGCTTTGAGTTCATTGATCACTTTTCCCACGCGGGGGCGTTTTTCAGGATCGACATTGCGAAGATCAAGCATAAGGCCTTGCACAGGCCCTTTTTTTCCCAAATATTTTATCCTGAGCTGTTCAATATCTTTGGAATGCTTGACATTTTGCAAGTCTTGCTGAAAAGCTTTTTTGAGGGAGAGGACTTTTTCTTCCATCAATCAGGTTAGGCTAATGCTTTTTTCGCTTCATCTGCGATAGCGGCAAAACTAATCGGATCGTGTATGGCCATCTCTGAAAGCATCTTTCTATTCAAACCGCATCCAGATTTTTGCAATCCATGAATCATTTTGCTGTAAGAAAGGCCGTTGATTTTGGCTCCAACACCAATCCGAGTAATCCAAAGTCTTCGGAAGTCGCGTTTTCGTAACTTGCGATGGCGTGTGCTGAAGGCAAGTGCAGACATGACCGCATCTTTTGTCAACCGAAGATGATTTTTGCGGTCTCCAACAAATCCTTTTGCGAGTTTCATGAGTCGCTTGCGTTTGCGATGTCTAGCTACTGAATTACTTGCTCTTGTCATAATTTATGCTCCTATCAATCGCGCGTACATACTTTCTTGTGTTTTATGAACGCCCGCGTCTTTGCCTAGGCGTCGTTTTCTATTAGATGACTTTTTTGTCAAAAGATGTCGCTTGCCAGGACGACGGCGTATCAGTTTTCCAGTCCCAGAGACTTTAAACCGTGCTTTTACCGCTTTCCTTGGCTTCATTTTTACTTTCACTTTTTTTCTCCTTTATCTTCTTCACACCAGGTGCCACAGTAACAGAAAGATTTCTTCCCATTTGTTTTGGAAAGGCTTCGGCGGTTGCAATATCGGCAAGGCCGTCAATCATCTTTTGGATCACTCTTCTTCCTACTTCGGGATGAGCCATCTCACGTCCTCGAAATCTGCAAGTAAGACGAACTTTATTTCCTTTTTCAATAAACTCTCTCGCATGTTTGAGCTTGACTGCAAGATCATGTTGATCTGTATTGGGCTTAACCTTGATCTCTTTGATCTTTACCAGGTGCCTTGCCTTTTTACTTTCTTTTTCTTTTTTCGTCTGTTGATAACGGAATTTACCGTAATCAATGATTTTGCAAACAGGAGGCTGAGCATTGGGTGAAATTTCTACTAAGTCGAGGCTATCCGCATCAGCTAGAGTTTGGGCCTGTTGAATCGTAATAACTCCAACTTGTTGTCCGTTTTTATCAATCACGCGCACATTGGAGGCACGGATTTGCCTATTGACTCTCAAGTTTTTGCTCCGCTAAGAAATTTTGCATTTGTTGCAATGTCAATGTCTGCTCGTGGCTATTGCCATAGGCTCGGATTTTCATTTTTTCTGTTTTTTCCTCTTGTTTTCCAAAAACCATAACATAAGGGACTTTCGCACGCAATGCCCGATGCATTTTTTCCTTTAAAGGGCTCTTGTCTCGATCCACTGTGTAGCGAATCTGCAACTGGTGATAAATTTCCAATACAGATCCGAAATCGACACCCCCTAACGGCAAAAGCCGCACTTGCTCTGGGCACATCCAAAAGGGAAGCCTCCCTTCTGTTTTCTCAAGAATCAAAGCCATAAAACGGGTAAGATTCCCAAAGAGAGAAAAAGAAATCATTTCCTTTTCACATTCCAGAGACGGGCCACACCAAAAACGGCCAAGTCCATCAGCTATATGGACTTCAACTTTGGATTTTTCTCCCGGCTCTTCCACATAGTCAATTTTTAATTCTTTCAAGGCTCGGACTAATTTCTTCTGCCTAGAAGACAACAAAATCCATTTAACCTTAAAGTCAAAAATTTTAATCCATTTTTCAATGATTTGCAAGCAAGAAATGAGGGATTCTTTTTCAAAAGAAAAGATATGGTCTTCCCAGTCACTAAAAAAGCAAAACTTTTCTCGGCCACTCAATGCAAAATACTCTTTTGCACTCGTTCCTCCCACTTCTTCAAATCCATGTTGAAGAAGAAATGAACGCCATTTTTCCATCAAAATTCGGAACAATTGCATTCCTTTTGGATGCCAA
>JAAKFC010000184.1 GCA_011065225.1 Chlamydiota bacterium | reverse complement strand
ATGAGGTTGACATACGAACTACCAGAAATGACTTCTCCATCGAGGGGAACCACTTCGCCTGCTTTAATCAGAATAGGAGTGCCAATGGAAATTTCTTGGATAGAGCGCTCAATGAAGGTTCCATCAGGTTGGACAACAAGAGCTGTTTTGGGTGAGAGGCGGCGCAATGAAATAAGAGCATTCTTGGTCTTTTGGGTCACCATGTTTTCCATTGCACCTGAAAATTCAAAGAGGACGAGAAGAAGAGCCCCTTCAATGCCACTGCCGATAATAATCGAGAGTAGCGCGGCCAGTGTCATAAGGACATCGATGTTGATTTCTAAGCTGCGGAGATCTTTTAAAGTGTTGAGAAGGGCAGGTGTTCCCACTAAGAAGTAGACGGATGCTAGACAGAGGTGCGAAGCATTGGCATTCACAAAAGAAAGGCCAAAGGCAAAGGCGAGTAAGAATGCTGCGAGGACGGCACTTTTGAGGGACAAGTTTTTCCCCCACCCGCGTGATTTAGGGGTAAGGAAAGGACTGATCGTCTCATCGCGCCCTGAAGCAAAAAATTCATCGAAAATATAGGGATGACTCATAAAATTCTTGCGAGAAAGTAAACAATAGCAGAAGAAAAAAGAGCAAGGGAGAAGTTCCAGATGATGCTATTTAAGGGTTTACGCTTTTCGTATTTGGCTGTGAGTTTGGAAGCAATGATGATGGTTAGAAAAGAAATCAGAGGTATACCAAAAAAGGGCCAAAAATAAAAGGCGAGGATAGCTAGCGCACTGACGAGAATACCTCCAACAGCAGCTCCAGAAGCTTGTTTGAGAGGATGCTCATAAACTTCGAGTGAGAGGCCAAGCTCTTCTTCGAGCATGATGTGCAAAAGGCGATTGTCATCAGACATGAGGATATCCACTACTTCATCGAGCAACTTTCCGGAAAATCCCTTATCGGCATACATCTCACGTAATTCTTCTTTTTCTTGGTCGCGATGATGTTCGATCTCATAGCGTTCTTCTTCAATCACACGATGAAGGCGTTCAAGCCGAGCCCAACCGAGAAATGCGCTCCGGCCTGTACTCCAAAGGATCCAACCCACACCAAAAACGATGAAAAGAAGCAAAGGATCGAAATCAAAAGCTTCGGAAGAAGCCCAGAGAATGAGAAATATTACAGCTGTGTTTTTAGCACTATCACTACCTGCAGAAAAATGGCCGGGGAGTTCCGTTCCATGTGTTTCACTCGTAGCTCTTGCGCCTCGCAAGCGTGCATCTTTGAGGTGCTCCGAGACACTTTTGCCTTTATAATGTTCGGGTGGGGTTTGATGGGTCATGTGGGAGTGAGTTCCTTCATTCCATTTAGGTACTTGTGTAGCACAATGGGAATTTCTACAGAACCATCCTCGCGTTGATTATTTTCAAGCAGAGCAACCATGAGTCTAGATGTTGCAAGGCCAGAGCCATTGAGCGTATGACACAGTTCCGGCTTTTCTTGTTTGATTTTGAAACGGGTGTTCGAGCGGCGAGCTTGAAAGTCATTGCAGTGCGAGATTGAGGAGACCTCATAATAGCTGTCTTGTCCGGGGAGCCATACCTCCAAATCGATCGTTTTTGATGCAGCAAAAGACATGTCTCCAGTAACGAGTTCTGTTGTTTGAAAATGTAGCCCCAAACCTTTGATCAGTTCCTCGGCAGAAGCGAGCATCTCGGCAAAGATCTGGTCACTTTGCTCTGGAGTGGTGAACGCAAACATTTCGACCTTGTTGAACTGATGCATCCGAATGAGACCTCGTTCTTGGGCTCCAAGTCCTCCCGCTTCTCTCCGAAAACAAGGCGTATAGGAAACATACCTAAGAGGGAATTTTTCACCGTCTAAGATCTCATTGTGGTGCAGCCCCATAAGCGCTACTTCGGAAGTTGGGATGAGATAGAGATGGTAATCCTCATCGTGGATCTTAAAGAGTTGGTGCTCGAATTTTGGAAGCTGGCCCGAACCAAAAACAATTTCAGGTCTTACAAGTAGAGGAGGAAGCCAAAACTGAAAACCGTTTTCTTGATGGATGTCGAGCATGTAGTTGAGAAGGGCCCATTCGAGTTTTGCCCCATTATCCCGATAAGCAGGCCAATTGCTTCCCGAGGCTTTAGCTGCGCGCTTGAAATCGAAAAGGTGCAGCCGTTCATTGAGTTCCACATGATTTTTAGGAGAAAAATCGAAAGTCCGCTTTTCTCCATAGCTTTTGAGAACGACATTATCTTCGATATTTTGCGACACCTTCACTTTGCTATCGGGGATGTTGGGTAGGCGTGCGAGAAGATCATGCAGTGCGCTTTCTTTTTCATCGAGCTGCTTGTCGATCTTCTCAATTTTTTCTCCGAGACCGCTCACTTCTTTCATCAAGGCAGTGGTGTCTTCCCCACTGCGCTTTTTCTCACCAATTTCCTTGGAAAGTAGGTTGCGCTGGCTCTTGATCTCTTCCGCCTTGGTCTTGAGATGTCGCACTTCCTCATCGAGTTCTACGATAGGAACCAGATCAACATCAGGGTCTTTTGTCTTCAGCTTGGTTTCAATGAACTCAGGGTCTTTACGGATCAGCTTAATATCGAGCATAAGGGTAAATTGTACGGGGAATTTTCGCCGAAGTCAAGGCAGGTGGGTTGTTTTCAATAAAAAAAAATGTATAATTTTTATTCTCTGAATTTTTTAGGAGGCCATAAAATGGTCAAGGCAAGGATATCTACAAAACGAAAAAATTATGCCAAAAATTCGTCTACTAAAATGGTTATGGGGGTCGATCGCTATGATCCTACAAAGGCACTTTTGGATGAGGACCGGATCGGTCGGGCTATCTGGGAATATTTAAAAAATGATGATCCCGAAGGAGTCATTGAAATGATCCAAGCACATTTGAACTTATCAGAATAAATTTATTAAAGAGATCTTATTTCTTGGGATTTTTCAAATTCTTTAACAGGAGTGCTGTTTTTACGGTGTCTAATGCATTATCGAAATTTTGGATGTTGGAGTGGGTTTGGTTGTCCCTAGGTTTTTGTCCTTCTTTCATTTCATCCATTAACATGCTAAGTACTTTTTTTATTTTTGTCTCGTTAGGATCTTCTTGTACATTCGTTTGATTGTGGTTCGCATTTTGTG
>JAAKFC010000183.1 GCA_011065225.1 Chlamydiota bacterium | reverse complement strand
AAGAGCTGGTGAATGAGTTGTTCAGTGTCTCCGTAAAGAGGTAAAAATATGGAAGAGTCAGACCTAGGGCAATTGAAACATCGCATCTCTGAACTAGAATCTATCAATGATCAACTTATTGCTGAGCTTCGTTACCTCGATGGACTGCTCAAAGAGGTGGGATTTGAAGAGGGGCTAATCACTCTAAAATTTGCAGCACTTGAGCTTCTTGATCAGGATCGAGAAGAAGAAGACTAGCTTGCGGCAGCATGCATTTCGGATGGGGTGCTTGAGGTCATCATTTTCTCTTTCGAGGTCCTGGATGACAGTGCTCTCTTTATCAATAACCGCGATGTTTGTCTTATTTTCTTCTTCGAGGCGATTGTTCTTCTTCCTGAGCATCGCATTTTCCTGTAAAAGCCGCGCCTCGAGAGAATCATAGTACTCAGGAGCAAAATGAGTGAAAATCGCCTTCGGAAAGAGCAGCCCTACAACAATGAAAGTCACTCCCATTGAAACAAAGACAAGACTCCGCACTCCATTGGTTAAATCTCCTATAAAACCTGTCACAGCTCCTATGGGATTGAACTGTACAATCTTGAGGATAATTTTGAATGGAGACTGCAAAAAATAGGAAAATGTATTAAAAAATGACATGGCAACTGCTGCAACGGCAAACCCAACGGACACAAAGTGGGCATAGAAAAAATTGCTGCAACTGGAAAAAATCCCGGCCTTTTGCATGCAGTAGCGGACCATCCTCGATTCTGAGGGGATCAAATATTTTTGAAAAATATTGGCCTCAGATTCAATCCCCACAGGAGCAAGACTTGCCACGATCTATCACCTCTTTTACATCAGAATAATGGTACCACTTGCGAAAGGGTTTGGGTCTCTCTTCTTTCACAAAGGGGCGGCAACGCTTGGATTTGGTGCACTTTTCTGAGCAGCACCCCAATCGTTTTTCTGCGCAATCTGGGCAAGTGAGAAAGAGCTCATTGCAATCCATATTCGCACAGTTATAATAGGTATCGCTCTTTTTGTCGCAGAAGCGGCAATGGCTGATCAACTCATGCTTCTGGTCACTGATGGGTGTAGAGAGGCGATCATCAAAAACGAAAAGTTTTCCCTTCCAATACTGATTTCCTACCTTGTGGCCGTAGTGAATCACCCCGCCTTGGAGTTGGTATACCTCTTCAAACCCTTTCTCTCTCAAGAGAGCTGAATAGGTCTCACACCGAATTCCTCCTGTGCAATACATCATTACCCTAGTCTTCTTGGGGTCTTTTTCTCGTGCAAGTTTATCGGCATATTGTGGGAATTCTCGGAATGTCTTGAGAGAGGAGCAGATCGCCCCCTCGAAGTGGCCGATCTCTGACTCATAGTCATTGCGCACATCGATCAGAATGGTGTTTTCATCTCGCTCCTCAAGCATTTTTTTCCACTTTTCTGGGGGGACGAGCTCCCCCCTCTTTTTGAGGTCGGGCATCAAATCAAGCGCCACGAGCTGCCTGCGGAACTTGATCGTCACCCTTGGGAAAACATGCTCATGGCATGGATCCTTTTTAAACATAACTGAGGAAAAGCGCGGGTCACTTTTCAGCCAATCCATATAGATAGGAGCATCTTCTTCGCTTAGGCTCATTTGGGCATTGATGCCATTATAGGCAATATAGATCCGGGCTTTGACATCGAGATTTTTCAAGAATTTATAATGTTTTTTGATCTCAAGATGGGGGTCTTCAATCTCTGTGTAACAATAAAATACTAAGATTTGCTTCATGGTAAATGGGCATCATACCTAGCTTACCAATGCTAGGCAAGGGCTTTATTCTTGTGATAAATTCCCTTTTATCCTACCATTGACTGCTTTAGAACATTCTATTAAGGAGTTTTTGAATGGCTCGCTATACTGGCCCTAAAAACCGCATCGCAAGGCGCTTCGGAGTCAACATTTTTGGTCGTACTCGCAATCCCCTTCTCCATAAACCGAATCCTCCTGGGGTTCACGGAGCAAAACGGAGGAAAAAATCGGATTATGGCCTTCAGCTCGAGGAGCAGCAAAAGTTGCGCGCCTCGTTTGGATGGATCAGTCGCAAGAAAACTGTCCGCTATTACAAGGAAGCGGCCTCTTCAAAAGAATCCACTCCTTTGGCCTTCATCCGCTTTTTTGAATGCCGCCTCGATATTGTCGTCTATCGCCTCAAGCTCGCTCCAACGATTTTTTCAGCTCAGCAGCTTGTCGCTCATGGTCACATCCTCGTCAATGGGAAAAAAGTTGATATCCGTTCTTTTCAAGTCAAACCCGGAATGGTCATCTCTATTAAGCCTAAGTCGCAAAATATGACAATCATTAAGCAGGCGCTTGAGAATGTCAGAGATATCCCTGAATATCTCATGCAAGAACCTGAAAAATTTGCAGGGCGGATGGAAGTGCTTCCCGAACTCGATCAGGTTCCTTTCGTACTTCCAGTAAATGTCCCTCTGATCTGCGAATTCCTAGCACACACTAGCTAAATCAAGCCCAAGATAAAATAAAGCCACGGGAGAAATTGCCGTGGCTTTTGATTTATACACATTCCAATTCTTGAACGGAATGTGTATACATCCATAACTGCCCTCCAAGAGGGCAGCGAGAGGAGATTGACCTTGTTATAATGGTTTCAGGTCAAATAGAGTGCATTCCATCATGTCGCAAATTACTTTTTCAAGCTTGCCAACATGGGAATGACCCCCATTCCGCCAGATTCCATAAATGGGATCGATTAAAGTAAAATTGTCGTGCTTAATAGCACCACTCGGCTGAATAAAGGAAATTGAAAAACTTCTTCCCATTACATTCGGGCGAAGTAAATAAGTAAAACTCAGTTTATCTGAAAGAATCTTCTCAGCTTCACGGGCTTCTATATAGGGGCGCCAAGCATTTTTCTTGAGGGCAGCTTCGAGATCAAAGCTCGTTTTTTCCTCATTGATTTCTTCTTCTCTACTAAAGTTCGTAAAAATAGCCATAAGATAACCTCTTTTGGTTTAATCCAAGGATTTGATATTTTTCGATATTTAGAATACTGATCAAGGGAATTTTAAGTCAAAGAAAATTTATCGTGGGGCAATCGAAGCCCATCGAAAATCGATATTTCCTGAGTCTGAACAAAAAGCTCCTTGCAGCTCTTTTTTGTGT
>JAAKFC010000182.1 GCA_011065225.1 Chlamydiota bacterium | reverse complement strand
TCAGATCTTATCAAAAACCATGTATCTCTATTAAAAACACCTCTAAAACAACTCGCAACAGCAATAGCTGCTCATTAATCTCTCGGATCAGAAATACCAAAAGTGTCTTCCTCAAGCCCTGAGGAAGGCATTTTTTTATACACGGTCCCCCTCTCAGGATCCATGGTGACGCTTTGGCCATCTTGGAGTCGGCGAAGTGCTCCATCAGCCCGCACAAAGTTTTGCTTTGACAAATATTTTCATATGTAATAATATACTTGTATATTTTTTAACCAACGAGTTCATATATGAATAGAATAGGAAAACAAGATGTACAAAATAATTACTTTAATCCAATACAAGTAATGAAAAAACATCCGGCGATCACTTTTGCTGTGGTAGCAATTACTGCTGCTGTAGTTTCTTGGTATGTAAAGAAACAAATAGACAATCAAAATCTAGTTAATATCTTGAAAGATATTGCAGAAAAGCAAGCTGGTGGCACTTATACCGATTTTTTGAATTCCTCTAATAAGTTATTTTCTGAACTCAATGGTTTAGAGTCAAAACTTACAGAAAATAAATATATTTTTAATATAAAAGATGGAACTATAGGGCTGTTTTCTATGGATAAAAAGAAACTTGGGGAAAATTTAGATTTTTTTTATAATAGATTTTTTTTAGTTTTCAAAACTAAAGCTGGTAATTGTGGTGCTATCAGTCCTCCCCCTGGTGCTAATTGTGGCTTTCTACCTGCTATAGATCCAGATTCAAAAGATTTGTTTAAATCTTGCTCTAATGTTGTAAGTAAAATGTATGAAAATCTTAATAAGTATACACCGAAGAAATTGGAATTGTGGAATTCGCTTCCCTAAGTTAGTTGAAATTAGAGATTGAAATATACACATCGTGAATGAAGAATTAATTTTTTCTTTTTATCTGGCTTCCTGTTGTTAATCCCTCGGAGGGTGTATGTGAATTGCTTTCGCTGCCAAAAGCCAAGATTTTTTCCTAGAAGAACGTCTTATATGAGAAAAGATGGCTTTTGTTGGCAGCGGAATGAATTCATATACACCCTCTCAGATCAGAAATACCAAAAGTGTCTTCCTCAAGCCCTGAGGAAGGCATTTTTTTATACACGGTTCCCCGCTCAGGATCCATGGTGATGCTTTGGCCATCTTGGAGCCCATAGTGCCCATAAGTAATGGCCCGGCTCAATCCTTCTCATTAAAAATTATTTTTACATCCCACCAAGTGACATTTCTATTTGACGTCTACATTGGGATAAATATTTGAATTAAATATATATTTTCTGCTATAATGTTAATTATATAATGTTAATTATTAATTTTTTAAAAGGAGTTTATTGTGAACCTTTCAGCACCGATAATTAAAATACTTAGCCCAGCTGTAGAAGCTGTAGAAGAAATACTTAGCCCAGCTGTATCTGGTATTAGCTATGCATTAATTTCTAAATTTACAAATGAGTCTAATCCAGCAGCAGCAGGAATCTATGCTTTAACCAATGCTATTGCATTTGAGTCTATAATGGCATTTGCAACCTATATAGTTTCAGAAGTTAGTAAAATAGAACCAAAATATATATTATCAGAAAATTATAGATTACCAGCCGCATTATTTTCAGTATTTAGCCTATCTTTTGTTTCATCTATAGTTATAGGAAAATTTTGTGCAAAAAAATTTGACAGAGACTTTTCGTACCTAAATGCTATTAAATTGGGAGTTTATTATTATTCAGCCCTTTTCATATTTGAGAATTTTAAGACTTCGTTGCAAAAACCTCTACTGTCACCAATAGATTTGTGAATTTTAAAAACCCGAGTTGCTACCTCTATTTCTCTAGACGTTAGCGAGCTGTTTAGATACAAGATTTGGGAGGAAGGCCATATGTATACATATGGGCGACGAGCAAAGCGCAGTAGGTAAACAGCGCAGATAGCATAGAGGAATAATGGGTAGCAACTTGGGTTTTAAAAGATAAGTTATTCACTTCCTATCAAACTTTAATCCCTCGGATCAGAAATACCAAAAGTGTCTTCCTCAAGCCCTGAGGAAGGCACTTTTTTATACACGGTTCCCCTCTCAGGATCCATGGTGATGCTTTGGCCATCTTGGAGTCGGCGAAGTGCTCCATCCGCACGGACTATGATTGGAATGCCTAGCTTTTTAGCTTCTTCTTGGGCATGGCTTTCCGAGTCTTCATCTTCGGGATGGTTCTGCAAAATGATTCCCTTGGCCTTTTGAACAACGGGAATGTAAGCCTCATCGAATTTTGCAATGACGACAATTTTTCCAATGGCAATGCGCGCGCTATACTCGTCAGGAGTGAGAATGATCTGGATTTGTCCTTCAATCTCAGCCCCTTCTGATTCATCTCCACGCACAAGAACCTCTCCAATACTTTCAACGATCATCATATTGGTGGAACCACTCACGCCAAAGGTTCCTGCAGTGACGACAACAAGATCGCCAAATTGGACAATTCCTCGGTCACGGGCAAAATTACTGGTGATGGCAAGGGCTTCATTGGCGTTGTTCGCATGAGAAGGCTCAATGGGGATCACCCCCCAATTGAAGGCAAGCTGATTATAGGTCTTGAGATTGGAGGTGAGGGCGACAATCGGCATTTCGGGGCGATAGCGAGAGATGAGCCGTGCAGTTGAGCCACTGCTCGTGAAGGCAAAAATGGCTTTGGCACCTGAACTATAGGCTGTCTTGACCGAAGCGAGAGAAATCGAAGAGGGAATGTCATGGAATTCTACTCTTGAGTCCCGATAGAAGAAATCGCGATAGGGAAAATCAGCCTCTGCAGCTTCGACGATGCTCCGCATGAGTTTGACGGTTTGGATGGGGTATTTTCCGACTGCTGTCTCGCCAGAGAGCATAATTGCTGAAGTGCTGTCATAGATGGCATTGGCCACATCGGATGCTTCGGCTCGTGTGGGACGGGGATTGTGCATCATCGATTCGAGCATTTGGGTGGCGGTGATGACAGGTTTTGAGGCCTGGACACATTTGCGGATCATCATTTTTTGCAAAACGGGAACATCTTCGATGGGAAGTTCGACACCAAGATCACCTCGCGCAACCATGATCCCATCAGCTACTTGAAGGATGCTGTCAAAATTTTTAACGCCCAGGCTGCTTTCGATTTTCGCAATGATGTGGATCTCGCTTTTACCTTGCTCGAGAAGAAGCGAT
>JAAKFC010000181.1 GCA_011065225.1 Chlamydiota bacterium | reverse complement strand
CATCGTCTAGCCTGGTCTAGGACACCAGATTTTCATTCTGGTAACAGGGGTTCGAATCCCCTTGGGGTCACATTGAGGCTTTAGCTCAGTTGGTAGAGCATCTCACTTTTAATGAGAGGGTCGATGGTTCGAGCCCATCAAGCCTCATACTCAGCTTGGATTTATCCAAGCTCTCCCTTGAATAGATTGGATCTTGAACCAGGAGCCAAAAGTTTGGCTTCTGGTCGAGGCGAGAAGTTGGAGGGGCATTTATTCTTCCTCCATGATAGTCTTTGGGATCTTTTTGCGGTATTTTCTGCCTTCCTTTTCGGTCATAGGATTCGTCATATGACCTCATCGGATGCCAAAAAATCTCACTAAAAATCTCCTCAAATTCTATTACCGATTAAGAATAAACACCGCTTCTGCGGCCTCTGTGTCCCGACTGGCCCAAAGCTTAATCAAGCCTCAAATCTTTTCCACTTCAATTGATTGATCTTCTCTATAATGAGAGGGGCTTTTTTCTTGTAAATCTTTATTTTAACTTCTATAGAGAAGAAATGAAGATAGTTCTTTTTCTGATCTTTTCATGTATCCTTGTGTTCGCTGAAGAAGAAGCGGTTTCGGAAGAGTGCTGCCCCATAGAGGAATGTTGTTGCTATTCGGATAGCTGCTTTTCCCTTGATCGGACAAGAGAGGATCGCCTCTCCGCCCGCCATCTCGAAGGAACAGGTGTGGGCTTTATACGAGGTTATACTTCTTTAGACCTTTTTCTCTCGCACTGCTTCTTTGAAAATTTTTATCCTTTTTTAGATTTGAGTGGCCATTATTTCAACAACGCGAAATGGGCAGCCAATGGGGGATTGGGCTTTCGTTATCTTTTTGAGGATTGTCCTTTTATTTTTGGGATGAATGCCTTCTATGACTACTATAAGCCTCGGCGCCACACATATCATCAAATTGGTGCAGGGATAGAGTGGCTGACATCCTGTTGGAGTTTTCAAATAAATGGCTACTTCCCCGTAAGCAAGAGAAAGCACCTCATCAAAGAAGGATTTGATACATTCACAGGCCATCAAGCCATTTTTGAAAGAAAACACGAGTTTTCCTTCATCGGGACCGATCTCGAGATTGGGAGAACAATCTATCGCAATAGTTGCTTTGACATCCAAGGGATCGTCGGTGGCTATTACTTCTCCGGCAAGGAGAACAAGAAAGCTGGAGGCGCCCTTCTTCGTGTAGAAGCCAACTTTTCCCGATTTTTGACCCTAAATGGTCAGGGATCTTGGGATAGTTTCTTTAAATGGAGAGGATCGGGCGAGCTCCAATTTAATCTCCCCTTTGGTCCCTGCCCCAAGGTGAGAAGTCGCTGCTTTTCTTGTTGTGATAGCATAGCATTAGAGAGAAAACTGAGCAAAAAAGTCCGACGCTTTGAAATCCTTCCCACAAGCAGAAATACAGAAAAAGGCCCTGCACTTGATCCCCTAACTGGAAAGCCCCTGAATTTCATTTTTGTGAATAATGAGCTTGGCTCAAGTGATGGCTCTATTAAAAACCCTTACCGGACCCTTCTCCAAGCACAAGAAAATTCAACTCGTGGAGACGTACTCTATATCTTTGCAGGCGATGGCACGACTCAAGGGATGGATGCGGGAATCCTTCTTCAGGCGAATCAGCGATTTTTAGGCTCTGGAACAGAGCATGTTTTCCAGACGCGATTTGGAATGCTCTCCATTCCACAAATCACTTCCATTTCTCCTGCGATCAAAGCTACATTTATTGCAGTACAACTTTCAAATAATTGTGAAGTTTCAGGATTTAGAATTTTAGATACTGGAACTGGTATTAATGTAAATACAGCAAAGAATGCATTAATTACAAAAAATGCCATAAGCGGTGAATTTGTTTCTGGAATTGCGGTAACAAATTGTAGTGGAGTGATCACAATTAGAGACAATAGCATTATTAGTTCACTACCTACATCTACTGGTTTTGGGGTGATTGTACTTGCGGAAGATTTTAGCTCTTTTACTTGTGAAATAAAAAACAATCAAATCTCTGGAGCTAAAATTCCTGACGTAGGGACTTTTGGTGTTGGTGTTTTTGCTGGTTCCTTTAATAATTCCTCTATAAACATGATCATTAGTGAAAATAGAATTTTTGATACTAGATTTGGAATTGCCTTTGAATCTAACCAGGATTCTTTTGCAACAATCAGCATCGAGGATAATAAAATTCTCTCAAGCGAGTCTACTGGTATTTTAGGGGACTTTAGTTCCACGGGGAACACTTTTTTAGATCTCAGTCGAAATTTGGTGCAGGGACTCTTGTCTAATACAAATTCAATCGATTTGGAAAATACTGCCGCAGGAACCGTTTCTATTTCTGCAAAAGAGAATGACCTAACGTTAAATGGAGGTAGTTTTAAGATAGCTAACACCTCGACGGGAGTAACGAATGCAACATTTCTAAACAATCGATCAGATACTGACCCTGGATATGAGCTTGAACAGACTGCAGGGTCCCTCAATGTAGTGGAAAATAATACGGGAAATTTTTCTCAGTCGGGCACTATCACGATTGTGAATTAAGAGAATGTCTACAAAGTCATTCCACTGCTAATGAGAGGGTCGATGGTTCGAGCCCATCAAGCCTCAGTTATAATTTTTGGAAGATCCCCAGAAATTCACTAATATAGCTTGGGTCTTGGATCGAAAACCAACAATTTGGTTTTCGATGGAGGCGAGAAGTTGGAGGGCATTTACACTTTCTCGGCAAGGCTTTTGGAATCTTTTCTCGGTCTTTTCCGCTATCCTCTTCGGCCATATGAATTACATATGACCTCATCCGATAACGAAAAATTCCATTGAAAATCTTCTCAAATTCCATTGCCGATTAAGAGCAAATGCCCTCCCAGCGACCTCTGCATAAGAGGGTGTTTAAAAAATCATTCCGCCGATACTAGAAGCGATCTTTTCCCCTATAAGAACCTTCTTCGACCTGCACAAGCTCATATGAGCTTGCTCCGGTCTCCAGAAGGCCCTTCTAGGGAAAAATCTCTGCTTCTATCGGCGAAAGCAATTTTTAAACACCCTCTTAGGTCGGGGTCACAGATTCAAAAATTCCTTTTACCCTCTAAGCCAAAGCAGTCTTTGGATATGGGTCTTTCCTGGATTTTGAATTATTATGCTTGAAAACATAATGTTTCTGTGCATAATAATGAGTAG
>JAAKFC010000180.1 GCA_011065225.1 Chlamydiota bacterium | reverse complement strand
AGACTATTTCCTCCCCCGCCCCGATCTTGAAAAATTGGTTTCCCAATTTCTTGAAAATCGGATCCATGTTGTATTGATCGGACCCAGGCGATTTGGAAAAACGTCTTTTGTCTTGAATTTGCTCAGGCAACTGGAAGAAAAAAAATATTCCTGTATCTTCGTCGATATTTTCAATATCACTTCACATCGTGACTTCCTTCAGCAGATTCTTCGATCTTTAAGACAGAAAAAGAATTGGAAAAAGCAGATATTCGAGGCATTTCGATCTATTCCACAATTGCGTCCCAAAATTTCTGCCGATATTGATGCGCAAACAGGACAGCAATCGCTCGGCTTTTCTTTAGATAAAACATCTGAAAAAGACGTAAAGGAAATGATCCAAGATGTTCTGTCTAGTCTTGAAAAATTTGGAAGCAAGGTGATTTTTGTGATTGATGAATTTCAGAAAATCGCTGAGATCAATGACAAAGGTTGGCTCGAGGCTACCCTTCGTACACATATGCAACAACTCAAAAATACTTCTTTTCTCTTTACAGGATCGAGAAAGGGCATCATCTATGACATGCTCAACAACGTTTCTCGTCCTCTTTACCGTTCGTGTCAATTGATAGAATTCCCTTCTTTTGGTGAAGAATTCGATGATTGGATTCATTCACGTTTCGAAAGTGTTCACATCACTTGCGAACACAACGCAATTGGGCTTTTACGAAAATTTGTTCAAAATACTCCCAATTATGTGCAAATGGTCTGTTTTCATCTTGTGGCACAAAATATAAAGCATGTGACGACTCAAATAATGACAAAGACTTTATCAACTGTAGTGAATCAAAATGCCTATGCGTACCAAACTCTTTTGAATTCTCTTACGATCAATCAACAAAGAGCCCTTCGTCTTGTAGCAAAGGAACAAAAGCAAATTTTCGCCAAAGAATTTCTAAAAAAATATGAAATTGCCAGCCCCCCAGCTCTGGCTTCCTCCCTCAAAGCTCTTAAAGAAAAAAGGATTTTGGACGAAGAAGGAGTGAGAAGGGGATCAGTTGTTTTTGATGATCCTCTTTTTGCTTTCTGGCTGAAAGAATTCACTTAAGAATCTTTAAAGCTTTATGCAAGGCTACAATGAACCTATCAATCTCTTCAAAGGTGTTGAAGGGAGCAAAGGAGATGCGGTTTGTGCCGGTTAGGCCAAAACGCTTCAGCAAGGGCTGCGCACAGTGATGGCCTGTGCGAATGGCAATCCCTTCTAGATCGAGAAAGGTTGCTAAATCGAGATGATGAACGCCATCGATGATGAAGCTAATGATGCTCGACTTTTCTTTCGCCGTCCCAATGATTTTTAGATCGGGGATTTTTAATAACTCTTCTGTTGCATAGACGAGGAGCTGATGCTCCCAGGCTCGAATATTTTCAAGTCCGAGGGATTCGATGTAATCAATTGCAGCCCCAAACCCAATGACTTGTGCGATTGCTGGAGTTCCTGCTTCGAATTTCAAGGGTGGTTTTTCAAACTCGGTTTTTTCGAGGGTGACTGTCACAATCATATCCCCACCGCCTTGCACGGGAGGGAGTTTTTCAAGTAGCTCGTATTTTCCATAGAGGATGCCAGTTCCTGTTGGGCCAAAGGCTTTGTGCGAAGAAAGAGCGAGAAAATCGACATCGAGTTCTTGGACGTTAAGAGGAGTATGTGCTGTGCTCTGCGCTGCATCAATTAAGACTTGTGCCCCATAGCCGTGGGCCATCTCGGTGATTTTGGCAATGGGGTTGATGGTTCCGGTGCTGTTGGCAATGTGGGCAATGGAAACGAGTTTTGTGCGGGGAGAAAGGAGTTTTGCGAAAGTCTCGAGATCGAGTTCTGCATGTTCATTAATGGGGATGAAGCGCAAGGTGATCTTTTTCTTTTCTGCAAGAAGTTGCCAGGGAACGAGGTTGGAATGGTGTTCCATCTCGGAGAGGATGATTTCATCTCCTTCTTGGAGCACTTCTGCAAGTGCGTTTGCTAAGAGATTGATGCTATCAGTTGTGCCGCGTGTGAAGACGATTTCTCTTTCATCTTTTGTCCCGATAAAGCGGGCGATTTGGCTGCGGACGTTGTTGTATTTTTCAGTGGCTTTAGCGGCGAGATGGTAGACGGCTCGATGGACGGTGCCGCATTCATGGGCATAAAAATGAGATATCGCATCGATGACGGTTTGGGGTTTTTGGGTCGTGGCGGCTGAATCAAGGTAAATGAGTGGTTTGCCATGGATTTTTTGGCGCAGGATGGGAAAATCCTCGCGCACCTGCAATGCAAAATCAGCGGTTTTCATTTGAGGAATTTCTCCACTAGTTGCTGCATCCGCTCGCGGACAGGTAAAAAGGGGATTTCTTTCAAGATATCCATGCAAAAACCTGAGAGGAGGAGGCGTTTAGCAAGTTTAGGGTCGACTCCCCTTGTTTTGAGGTAAAAGATGTGCTCAGGATTTTGCTGGGTTGTTGTGGCGCCATGCGAGGCTTTGACATCATCGGCAAAGATTTCTAGATTGGGTTTGCTATTGGCAATCGCTCGATCAGACAAAAAAAGGTTGTTATTGAGCTGATAGGCCTCTGTTTTTTGCGCTTTGCTATGCACATAGATTTTTCCTTCAAAACTCGCTCTCGCGGCATCAGCAAGTACGTTTTTGAACAGCTGATTGGAAGTGGAACGCTCTGCTGCATGATCCATGGTCACGTTCACATGGGATTGGCGGTTTTCACAGAGCATCGCCAGGCCCTTGAGATCACAAAAAGTGTTTTCTCCCAAAAGGGAAATGCGAAAATCTTGGCGAACAGATTTCGTTCCCGTTGTATAGGTGATGCTCTTAAAGGTACTATCTCTTTTTAAGGTGGCTCTTGTTGCCTCAAAACACCATCCATGCAAGCAATGATTGAGGATGCCATATTGCTCAAAATGGGCGCCTTCTTCAAGGGCGATATCGATGACTCCATTTGAAAAATATTCAAAATCTTTGAGGCAATGGTGGTCATAGATCCATTTCACTTTGGCCTGTTTCCCAAGAAAAAAATGGATGCGGGGATTGAAAAGGACGGCATGATCATCGGAAATGATATGCAAACATTGAATAGGAGTGTCAATGACTATTTTTGGAGGAATGTAAAGAAATAAACCCATTTGAATGAGAGCAGTATTCAGTATGGCAAAGGGATCGGCCTCTTCTTTCATGGCTCGGGCAAGTCGCATCTGCAAAAAGTTGCCATA
>JAAKFC010000018.1 GCA_011065225.1 Chlamydiota bacterium | reverse complement strand
GGAGGAACGTCCAGCTCCACATGATAAAAAAATGCTCTTATTGTCATCTGTCTTGGGACTTACTTCTCTTCTCATGATGATGGGACTTGGGGCTTCTGGTGTACTTTCTGTTGGGGTTGTTCCTTTGGTGATTGCTTTGGTCTTGACTGGGCTTTGGCTTGGACAAAATGGAGTGACTTGGGCGGTTCTGAATCGCAATGAACGACGCTATCAGGATAAAAATCCGACATTGGAAACATTGCTAAAGGCTCTCGATGCAGATGAAAGAGATAGAGTTGAGCTTATGATGAAAAACTTGTCAGAGATGCATCGTCAGATGATCCAGTCTGAGATGAAACAAAGTCATGGAGATATGAAGGAAGCGACACGTGCAGTGATTCAAAAGATAGAGTTTACCAAGAAGGCACATTTGGAATCTCTGCGCGAGGCCATAACTCCTCAACTTGTCAACGTAGCTGCAAGCTAGTATAGTCTAGAGTGTGAGAGAAACACTCGAAGACTTCTTCTTTTACATAGCTTCTGAAAAAGGGCTCTCAAAAAATACTGCAATTGCTTATCGGAGCGATCTCTTTTGCTTTCTTGATGTGATCGAAAAGAGGGGAGTTTCTCATTTCTCAGAGGTTTCTAAAGGAGAAATCCTCGCTTTTCTCGACTTTCTCAAGAACAAAAACCTGGCTTCAAGTTCGATCTATCGAGCTATGGTCGCTCTGAAGAGCTTTTTTCGGTTCTTGAGAAAAGAGAGGCTCGTCCAGACCGAGGAAACCCTCTATCTCGATACTCCTAAAGTGTGGCAGCTTGTCCCTGATGTTTTGACGGAAAGTGAGGTGCAAACTCTCCTGGAAGTGCCCAATATCGAAGAGCCACTAGGAGCGCGTGATCGGGCGATATTAGAGGTTCTCTATGCCTCAGGCCTTCGTGTTTCAGAGGTTTGTGGGCTCAATATTGTCGATGTAGGAAACGATACTGTGCGAGTGCGGGGCAAAGGAGGGAAAGAGCGGATTGTCCCCATTGCAAAATCTGCGTTGGACAGTATCGATCATTACTTGCTCCATTTCCGTGGGGAGGGAAAAAATGCTGCTCTTTTTGTCTCTCCAAGAGGAGTGCGTCTCGATCGGGTTGCTATCTGGAATCGAGTCAAATTGCATGCCAAATATGCAGGAATTGCCAAATCCATTTCTCCGCATACGCTGCGCCATTCATTTGCAACACATCTTCTCGAAAACGGTGCGGATCTTCGGGTGATCCAAGAAATGCTCGGCCATAGCAGCGTGGCTACAACAGATCGTTACACCCATATTAGCCGAAAACACCTCTCAGAAGCCTTCATGAAGCATCATCCTAGGCCTTAGAAAAATGTGTTCTGCTGTTCTTAGCAAACAGCAATGCAGCCTTTTTGTCGAAATATTCCAATTCGGGTGCGGGGCTTTTTAATGCGAATTTGAACTTCACAGCCGAGAATAGAAAGATAATGGATCAAAATATCTGTGCTAAACGCTGATAAATGCCCTCCAATAAGCATTGAAACTTTTGGTTGGGTTATACCAAGTCTTTTTGCTACTTCTTTTTGAGAAAGGCCGCTATTTTTGATGAGTATACTGACTTGATCTAAGAGTTTAGCTCTGGCTAGTAATTCATCAGATGTTTTACATCCAAGAGTGGCAAAAACATTGCCAGTAGTGACTTCATAGCCTTTTGCTTTATTTTTAGTCATTTTTACCTCTTTTTTTACTTTTCCATTCTTTATACATCTCTTCAGCCATTTTTAATCTAGAACGGATGAGTTCTAGATCTTGCTTTGGAGTTTGTTTTCCTTTTTTGCTTTTCTTTTGAAAAGCATGTAAAACAACGATGGCTTCAGAAAAGCGAACAGTATAAACAGCTCGAAAAGTACAACCCTTATGATCTCTTTTCAGCTCAATGACATTAGCGCTACCGAAACCTGATAAAGCTTTGCCTATATCTGGGTACCTCCCAATTTGAGCTTGATAGAGTCCAAAGCCAAAATCATCAATAACATCTTCTGGCATCTCCATTAGATCTCGTTTTGAAGAGCTCACCCAAAGAATGGGTTTTTCACACATCTCTCATCTCTTTATTATACCAATATTGATATATTCCCCCAAGTAGAATTATTCCTCGATCTCTAAATACAGATCATTTGGGATACAAGAGACTGATAATCATATGCTTCCAAATTTTTAAATGGAATTTTTTACTTTAGGGCTCTAAAAAAAATTATCCAGGTATTGTGCGGATCTTCGGGTGATCCAAGAAATGCTCGACCATAGCAGCGTGGCTACAACAGATCGTTACACCCATATTAGCCGAAAACACCTCTCAGAAGCCTTCATGAAACATCATCCTAGGCCGTAGAAAATGTGTTTTCACTTCCTGAAATAAAATCATTGATGTTAAGGACTTCAATGAAATTGAAGCTTTGTTCTTCTTTACGATTTACAGGATGGATTTTTGTATGTTTCTTGCCATTTTTGTCGGTCCATTGAGTTGAACCACGCCATCTGGCCCCTTTTTCCTTCCACTCCATTTTTACTTTTACCTGTTCTGCATTTAGAATTCGCTTATCTGTTCCTTTTTCTCTTAAATATTTATGCAAGGGATTTTCAGGTTGGTTTGCAATAGTGTGAAATCTTGGAATCACTGTGATAAGCCGAATAGGAAAAGTCACAATATCGAGAAAAAGCGCTCCAAGAATGATAAATATTTGTCCGATAGCATTTTTCACTTTTGCGGTACTATTTAGTAGAGTTGGCAAAAAGAAGTCCCTAGCAAAATTCTCATTCGTCCGAACGGGTACTAAAGCTGCTGCAATAAAATTCTTGCTATTTGCAGAGCTGTTGAACATTTCTTTCATTTTTTCAAGCTCATTATCAGAAAAGTTTTCTGTCCATTTTGCTTGATCATCAAATGTTGTGACTGTGATCGACATGGGTATAATCCTCCTTCATTTATGATGAGGAAGGATTATACGGTTTTTTTCTTTTTGTTGTGGAACCAAACGCGCAATCTTTCGATGTAAAGATAGATGACGGGGGTGAGGATGAGGGTAAGGATTTGTGAGAAGATGAGTCCGCCGACGATCACGACACCTAAGGGGCGGCGGCTTTCTGCTGTAATCCCGCCAATGCCTATAGCAATGGGGACGGCACCCATAGTGGCAGCCAGAGTTGTCATGAGGATGGGACGAAAACGAACGCAGCAAGCGGTATAGATGGCGTCATGAGGAGATTTCTGCTCTTTCTCAATGGCCTCATTGGCAAAATCGACCATGATGATCCCGTTTTTCATCACAATACCAAGGAGCATCATCACTCCGATAAAGGCATAGAGCGAGAGGCTGTAATTGAATAGGACGAGAGTGAGCAGCCCGCCTAGGGCTGCGGGAGGCAAGGTAGACATTACGGTGAAGGGATGGAGGAAGTTCTCATAAAGAATGCCGAGGATGACGTAGATGATGAAGATGGTGATGAGGAGCAAGAAATTGAGATTGGCAAAGGATTGTTTGAAGATGTTGGCGGCCCCTTCGACTTTGCCGAAAACGGTTGTAGGGAGGATTTCCTCTGCGGCTTTATCAATTGCGGCGAGGGCTGTTTCAAGAGCAACTCCAGGAGCAAGATTAAAGCTTAAGGTGGCAGCAGGAAGGCCATTGAGGTGGTTCACGGTGAGGGGGCCGACGGTTTCGGTCATGGTCACAATTTCGCTAAAAGGAACGAGAGCACCAGTTCCAGAGCGAAGCCAGAGCTGTTTGAGCATCTCGGGATCTTTGTAGAACTTGGGCAAGGTCTCCATGATGACGTAGTATTGGTTATCGGGTTCGTTGATGGGAGAGAGATTGATATCAGCAAAAGCGAGGCTGAGCGCCGTTTCAATTTGATTGGCGGAGATGTTATAGACCGATGCTTTGTCGCGCTCAATGTCGATGTGGAGTTGGGGCTGGGTAATATCCATATCACTGGTTACGCTAGTCAGCTCAGGAAGTGTTTTTAAACGATCTTCGAGTTTTGTGGCAGCTTCATAAAGATCTTTGGATGTTAGGCTCATGAGGGTATATTGATAGGCGGCTTTGGCAGCTTGCGCTCCGACTTGCAAGTTGATGAGGGGAAGGGGTTTTAAAAAGGTTTGCACACCTACGAGATTTTCATAAAACTCTTTATTGAGCATGTCGATCACTTTTGGGGTAGATGGGCGCTTGTGGATATCAATCAGACGGAAATAGAGTAGAGATTGGTTGTCTTGCTGGACAGCGCCAAGAGCGACAATTTTGTCGACATAAGGGTTTTTGATTCCAATTGATTGAATCTGTTTTGCAATATCAGCTGTTTTGTAGGGCGATGTGCCATCACGGGTTTGGGCGTATACTTGGATGAAACCGATATCTTCATCAGGCAAAAAGTCTTTCGGCAGATACACAAGAAGAAAGATAGAAGCTCCCAAACTGCAAAGTGCACCAGTGAGTACGATTTTTTGGTGTTTGAGGGACCATTCGAGGGTGGGTTTGTAAAAACCCAAGAGTTTTTGGTTGAGCCACTCAGAAAAGCGTTCGATTTTCGTCTTCTGCCGATCCATTTGGTAAGAGCCGATAAAACGGCTACAGAGCATGGGAGTAAAGGTGAGTGAGATCACTCCAGAAAAAAGAACGGCAATGACGATGGTCATAGCAAATTCATGTAAGAGGCGCCCAATAATCCCTTCCATAAAGACAAGGGGAATGAATACTGTGCAAAGGCAAATGGTCATTGAAAGGATTGTGATACTGATCTGTTTCGATCCATCTAAAGCGGCTTCAAAAGGTTTTTTGCCCTGTTCGACGTGACGGGCAATGTTTTCTAGGACGACAATCGCATCGTCGACGAGAAATCCAATCGCCAGTGTGATTGAGAGCAAGGAGAGAATATCGATAGAAAATCCCAGGACATACATGACGATGAGTGTCCCAAAAATAGAGGCGGGAATGGCCAAGGCGGGGATAATGGTATTGATGAGTTTTCCGAGGTACAGGAAGATCACGAGGACAACAAGTGCCAGAGCAATTCCAAGTGTTATTTCTACATCCGCAACGGATTCTTTGATATATTCCGATTGGTCATACATCCTAAAGACGTGGACAGAATCGGGGATTTCAGAGATTAGGATGGGAAGTTTTTCGTTGATTGCATTGATAATGTCGAGAGTATTGGCTCCGGGCTGTTTTTGAATGGCCAAACCGACCATCGGCTGAGAAATCTCTTTATTCCTAAAATTGATATACCACTTGTCATTCCAAAGGCTATCAAAGGCATCTGCTACATCGCTGACGCGTGTGATGAGGCCATTTTCATTTTTGATGATGAGGCTCTTATATCCTTCGGCACGGTCGATTTGTCCACTGCAGTCAATCGTAAATTCGGTTTTAGGACCATAGAGGGTTCCCGTGGGAAGATAGACATTGGCTTCTTGGATGGCTTTGCTGAATTCATCGATGCCAATATTGCGCGAGGCGAGTTTTTGTGGGTCGACCTGGATGCGAACAGCATAAGGCGCTCCAAAAATTTGCACTTCTGAAACTCCTTCTACGATATTAAGCCTTTCTCCAATCACAGTATGAGCATAGGTATAGAGCTCACCGAGGGTTAAAGTATCCGAGGTGACAGTGAAAAAGAGAATCGGCGTGGAGGTTGGGTTGGTTTTTTTATACGTTGGCGTGTAGGGGAGGTCTTGAGGAAGCTGCTGGCTGGCCGCATTGATCGAAGCAAGTACATCGGTGGCGGCTCCATCAATTGGGCGATCGAGATTGAAGACGAGGAGAATTGTGGCGCTTCCTGTGTTACTCGTAGACGATATCGTACGGATCCCTTCAATGGTTGTGAATTGCTCTTCTAGCGGCGTCACGACGTTGTTGGAGATGGTAATTGGATCGGCACCGGGATAGGTGACACTGACCTCAATTGTCGGAAATTCTACACTCGGTAGATCGCTCACTGGCAGGGCTCGATAGGCAATGAATCCAAAAAAGGCAAGAGCCATGATGACCATCGTGGTCATCACAGGTCTTTTAATAAAACCCTCTGAGAGATTCATGAGGACCCCTTTTCTCGAATGGCAACCTTAGTCCCATCGCCAAGATTGATTTGCCCTTCGATGACGACTCGATCACCTGGCTCAACCCCTTTTTCAATGATCGTCATATCGTTTATGCGCTGCCCGGTTTCCACCCATTTTAGCTCAGTGGTATCATCTTCTTTGATCGTGAAGATGTATTTCCCCTTTTGCCCTAATGTAATTGCCTCTGTGGGAATGAGAATGGCATTTTTCTTTTCTCCGAGAATGAGGTGCACATCGACAAATTCTCCAGGCCAGAGCATTTTTTCTTCATTGGGAAATACGCCTCTCATCAAAATAGAACCGGTTTGATTATTTACTTCATTGTTGATCAAATCAAGCGTTCCGCAGTAAGGATTTTTGTAATCTCCATTGAGAAATGTATGTACCCCGAGTTTTTTTTCTCGGTGCAATTGCATAATTTGAGTCAGATCTTTTTGTGGGACGGAAAAATAGGTATAAGTAGGGGTGACCTGATTGAGAGTGACAAGGGGTGTTTCCCCTGCATTGCGGATGAGGTTTCCGATTTGCAACTCAATTTTTCCTGTCACAGAATTCATGGGAGCATGAATATTGCAGTAACTGATATTGATTTTTGCGGTTTCGATATCAGCTTCATTTTCCTTGACTGAAGCTTTATAGGTCAGAACATTGGTGATATACTCATCGTATTGCACTTTGGAGACATAGTCTTCTTGGGCGAGACTGGCATTGCGTTTTGCCACGTCTTGGGCATAGCGTAAATTTGCCACACTTTGGGCAAGAGCTCCTTCGGCTTTTTGGAGCGCTGCAACATAGGGACGAGAATCGATTGTGAAGATCAAATCTCCCTCTTCGACCTCATTTCCTTCTTTGAAATAAGCTCCTGTTAAAACCCCTTCGACTTGTGCTTTTATTTCTACTTGAAGGAATGGCTGCACATTGCCGATATAGGTATTATAGAGCTGGACATTTTCCACCTTGGGTTTTGTCACTTCAACTTGAAAAACCGGTTTTTGCAGCTCTTGCTTTTTGTGGCAGCCTGATAATAGAAGGAAAGGGAGCAGAAAAAGGATTCTCATGGACATTCTCCTAGGTTGTATGACATAAGACCTACACTGTATGTGAGGGTAGAAAGAGAGGTGAACCACTCTTGGATAGCTTGTGCTTGTTTAGCCCTGGCATCAAAGAGAGAACTCTGGGCAGAAAGGACATCTAAGATCGTATTGACTCCCACTTTGTATTGACTGATTGCGACTTCATATTCTTCTTTTGCAGCTTTTAAAAATTGGATCGCAACTTTGAGAGTATTGAAAGCGACACTGACATTATAATGGGATGTTGAGACATCTTTTACCGTGTTCAATTCCACTTGTTTAAGAGTAGCCTCTTCCCTTTCCACTGCAGCTTCAGTGAGGCGAATGGAGTTGCGGATTTTGAAGCCAGTAAAAAGGGGCATGCTCACTGTCAAGGCGCTGACATAATTGTATCGATCATTGAAGCCGCCGCTATAAGATGTGTTTCCCACTTCAAGAGAATAATCCACTACGGGAGTCCAAGCTCTTTTTGCTGCTTTCACGGCCAATTCTGCTGAAATAACCCCGCTGCGTGCTGCGAGAAGATCTGGGCGGCACTGCATAGCGATATCAAGGTATTCATCAAGGGGATCAAGATCGATCGATTCGGGATCCACAAAAGGCAATTTTTGCAACTCAATGTGCCCATTGGCGGGAAGACCCATTGTAGCAAGCAAAGTCGAATAGGCTGTATTGACTGCTTTGTATTGCTCAGAAAGCTGGATTTCTGCGAGCAATGCCTGCGTCCTTGCTTGGAGCACATCCGAGATGTTTTTGACGCCGTTTTTGAGGGCAAGTTCTGCAGCATCTAGAGTTTCTTCTGCTGTGGCAAGATCGGCTTCATCGGCTTCTAAGAGCTTTTTTTGATAAAGGTAGCTATAGAAGTCCAGAGTGACATCTTGAATGAGAGTTTGAATCGATTGATTATGCATATAGTCGGCATAATAAAGGGCATAACGAGCTGCTTCAGAAGTATATCGGCGTTGACCAAAATCGAGAAGAGTCCATGAAACTTGGCCTTGTGGTCCCCATTCTTCTTGATTATTGATGATGAGGGTTTCCATCATTATGTTTTGGGGTTGTTCCACTTGGCTCGCTAAATAGGAAGTACGGGAGCTCGTATGGTGATAAGAAGCTGTAATTATAGGAAATGCGGTACTTTGTGTACGGCCATATTCAGCGGCATATTCACGGGCAAGAGCCCAACTGATTTGCGTGCTTGGGTTATTGACAAGTGCGATATCAAGCACTTCGGCAAGACTGAGGATATGCTCTTCTTCCGGAATTTCGGGGCATTCTGCTACTGGTTCACAATCTGCCAATGCACTTGCCTCGCTATCTGGTCCCCAATATTGGCAAGGGGAATTAGGGGCATAGGCAAAGGGGTCGATGACAGCGCGATTGACATAGCACCCAGTAGTGAGCAAAGCGAGCAAGACGAATACGAATAGACCCATAACTGGAGTATAGGAAATTTCTTCGCATTGACAAGGAAAATTTTTAGTGAATTTTTTTCAGAATGAGATCATTGACGACAGAAGGTGAAGCTTTGCCTTTTGTCTCTTTCATGACCTGACCAACTAAAAAAGCCAGAGCTTTGGTTTTACCCGCTTTGTAATCCGCAATAGATTGGGGATTCCCTTCGAGGACTTTGTCGACAATGGGCTCTATGATGCTTGTATCGCTCACTGGCTGATAATTGGGGTTTTCTTTGACGATAACTTCACTGTCTTTGTCTGGATTTTGCAGCATGTCATCGGCCACTTGTTTGGCAATAGGCCCAGTGATGACTTTTTCTTCAATCATTCTGATGAGTTTGCCCACATATGCACTTTTTAGACCTGAATCCTGAAGGGTGATTCCTTTTCCCTTAAGTCTTCCATAGAATTCGACGATGATCCAATTGCAGAGACTTGTGGCATTTTTAGCAATGGGAAGTGCCTCTTCAAAAAAGTCTGAAGAATATTTGTCATTGATGAGGATGCTGGCGCTATCGGCAGGAATTTTCAGGTCTGTTATGTAGCGAAGAAAGCGCTGATGAGGCAATTCGGGAAGTGTCGCATACAGAGCTTCGATCTCTTCTTCTTTGAGAACAATGGGAACGAGATCAGGCTCAGGAAAATAGCGGTAATCGAGGACGTCTTCTTTGCGGCGCATCATGATCGATTTTTTTGTGGGAAGGTCGAAACGATAGGTGCCAGGCTGCACAACTTTCTCAAATTCTTCATGGGGACTCAGCGTATATGCCTGGATTTGACGACGGACTTCAGCTTCTATTGCCAACTCCATGTTGTGGAAGGAATTCATGTTTTTGATTTCAATCTTGGGGCGGAGGGTTTTATCTCCTTTTGGGCGGACTGAAATGTTGGTATCCATTCGAAGACCACCCTCTTCCATATTGCATTTCGCAATGCCGAGGTATTGCATGATTGCGCGCAAGGCCATTGCGTAAGAGGAGGCGTCTTTGGGAGAATGCATCATTGGTGCCGAGACAACTTCGATTAGAGGTATGCCTGCTCGGTTGTAGTCTACACCTGCAAAAGAGCTAAAGTGTTTAAGCATGCCCGAGTCGTCTTCAAGGTGGGCTTCGGTGATCTTAAAATGCTTGGTATGTCCATCTACATCGCAG
This sequence comes from Chlamydiota bacterium, assembly GCA_011065225.1. Taxonomy (GTDB): domain Bacteria; phylum Chlamydiota; class Chlamydiia; order Chlamydiales; family Rhabdochlamydiaceae; genus Sacchariniichlamydia. The sequence continues at coordinate 4,755 of JAAKFC010000018.1, read as the reverse complement.
GTGACGGTTCCCCCTTTTAGGATGGGATTGAAAAATTGAGTGATTTGAAAGTTGCGTGGGCTATCAGGGTAGAAGTACGATTTTCGATCGAAGGTAGAATAGCGAGAGATTTCAGCACCAATGGCAAGTCCAAATTGGATGGCGAATTTGATTACCTCTTTGTTGAGTATAGGGAGGGTGCCGGGTTGAGCTGTATCGACTACATCAATGTTGGTATTGGGCTCGTCGCCAAAGTGGTTGCGAGAGCGAGAATACATCTTGGTTTTAGTATTGAGCTGGACGTGGAGCTCAAGTCCAATGACTGGTTCCCAATTTTCATAGAGTATTTCAGTCATTATTTCCTCCAAAGTTGAGAGGAGGAGATAGGGGAGAAGAGGCAGATTGGAAAGCATGAGCAAAGCGCAAGACATCGGCATCTCTTGTTTGGGGGCCCATGAATTGGATGCCAAAAGGTTTTCCAGTAGTACTGAGACCACTTGGAACAGAAATCGCGGGGAGTCCTGCCATATTGGCTCCTACCGTATAGAGGTCTTGCAAATATTCTTTCAGAGGGTCATCCATTCCACTTAAGGAAAATGCCGTAGAAGGAGCAGTGGGCATGGCAATCATGTCACATTTTCCAAAGGCTTCTCGCATTTTTTTGATGAGAAGTGTCCGAACTTTTTGCGCTTTTGCATAGTATTCTTCATAAGAACCAGAGGAGAGAACGGAAGTTCCAAGCAGGATTCGATTTTTTACTTCCCACCCAAATCCTTTGCTTCGAGAAAGTTTATAGACGCTCTCTAAATCTTTTGCGCTTTTGTCGCGATAGCCATAGCGGATCCCATCAAAACGGGCTAGATTTGTTGAAGCTTCCGCAGTTGCTAAGATGTAATAAATCGCAACGCCATATTTAAGTATGCTCAAATCCACATCAACGATTTCTACATGCAGGGATTTTAGAATTTCAAGGGCTGCATCAAAGTTCTCTTTTGTCTCCCCGTCGAGTCCTTCAAGAAATTTCCAAGGAACACCAATCTGGCGGCCTCGTATAGAAGTACTGAGCTCTACTAAGTAGCGAATAGGGGAGGTATTGATGCTTGTGGAGTCATGTGCGTCATGCTTGCCTAAGATTTCCATTAAAAGAGCAATGTCTTTGACATCACGTGCAAAAGGTCCAATTTGATCGAGAGAAGAGGCAAAAGCCACAAGGCCATAGCGGGAGATGCGTCCATAGGTAGGTTTAAAACCAGCAACTCCCGTGAGAGCAGCGGGTTGGCGGATGGAACCGGCTGTATCGCTACCAAGTGCAAGTGGACAAAGACCAGCGCTTACGGCTGCAGCAGAACCGCTTGAGGAACCTCCTGGACTGCAAGTCAGATCATACGGGTTTTTGGTTGGGCCAAAAGCGGAATGGGTTCCAGATGCTCCCATGGCAAATTCATCCATGTTCGTTTTCCCAATGAGAATGGCATCTTCTTCTTCCAAAAGGCGAACGACTGTTGCATCATAGGGAGAGCGATAATTTTCCAGCATTTTTGATGCGCATGTACAAAGCTCTTCTTTGATCAGAATGTTGTCTTTGATTGCAATGGGAACTCCTGCGAGTCTGCCAAGGGGCTCTCCCTTTGCTCGCTTTGCATCCAAAGACTTTGCTTTTTCAAGCGCTTTTTCTTCAAAAACTGCTAGAAAAGCATTGAGCTGCTTATCGTATTTTTTGATACGATCGAGATAAAATGCAGTAATCTCCTCGGCGGATATTTTGCCATTTACGAAATCTTCGCGAAGTTCAGATGCGGTTTTTGTATCCATTTATTCTTCTGATTGCACTATTGGGGGTACTTTAATCATGCCTCCCACGCTATCAGGGGCATTTTGCAAAAATGTCTCTCGAGATAAGGGGGGGCCTTCTTCATCTTCTCTCATCACATTCTGAATAGTTTCGAGAACATGCGCGCATGGAAGGATGCCTTGTGTATCCACTTCATCGATGAGATCCATATATCCCAAGATTTTTTCCAGATTTTGATTGAAGATTTGTTCTTCATCACTGCTGAGCTCAATGCGTGCAAGATCAGCTAAATATTTAGAATTTCGTTCTTTCTCTTGAGACATGCTAGCAAATCATAGTGGAAAAGCTCGTTATTTTCAACATGGTAAATAAAAATTTTCGTGACAATTGGTAAAGAGATTTGTTAAACGTAAATATATAAACCTAATTCTCGGATTTAAGGAGAAAATCATGAAAAGATGCATCAGTGTTTGTGCCTACATTTTGGTGATTATCGGAGCTCTTAATTGGGGGCTTTGGGGATTTTTCCAATTTGATTTTGTTGCATGGCTATTTGGAGGAAATACGACCTGGATAAGCCGAATTGTCTACGCGATCATTGGCCTTTCGGGTCTTTGGTGCTTGGGCTCTTTCGGCAAATGCTGCAAAGCAATGTGTTGCAAGCCAGGTGAATGTCCCACTTGCGGCACCAAGAAAGAAGGCCAATAAAGTGTCAAGCGCGGAGTTAAAAACTTCGCGCTTTTCGATGCGCTCGAAAATCGAGCGGCCGGCGGAAGAAGTTTTTGAGTGGTATCTAAAACCAGGTGCTTTGGAGCGGATGATTCCGCCTTGGGAAAAGATAGAAATTCTCTCTCATGAGGGCAATCCAAGTAGCATCGGTTCCCAAGTGGTTTTCAAAATCAAAATCGGTCCCTTCTCTAAGCACTGGGTGCTAGAGCACAGCGAATTTATTGAAGGGAAAAGCTTCACAAATATCCAGATTCATGGCCCTTTCAAATTTTGGAAGTATGTCCATCGCGTTCATCCCATAAGCGATGGAGAATGTGAAGTAGAAGATGAAGTCGAATTCTCTGCCCCTTTTTCTTTTTTGAATCCGATGATTGAAAAAAGGCTCCGTCGAATCGTTCAATGGTGCCATGAAAGATTGAAGAATGATCTTCAAGTCCAAAATCGGTATTTCTCGGAGCCTATGCGCATTCTCGTGAGTGGAAGCAAAGGATTCATTGGATCGGATCTCTGCGCTTTTTTGCGAAGTGCTGGCCATCAAGTCGTGCGTCTCACACGAAGTAAGCGTGGGAAAATGGAAGATGCTATCTATTGGAATCCCAAAACAGGGGAGATCGATAAGGACCAATTCGAAGATTTTGATGCCATCATCCACTTGGCGGGAAAGAATATCGCAAGTGGTTTTTGGACGAAGAAATTGAAGGAAGAGATTTTCTTAAGTCGGGCCCGTGACAGCTGGCTCCTTTCTCAGGTTCTCATAAGGCTTCTCCGTCCTCCAAAAACGCTCATTTGCGCATCAGCAATAGGAATCTATGGCAATAGAGGAGAAGAAGATCTCACAGAAAAAAGTCCGCCAGGAACAGGATTTTTGGCAGATGTTTGCCAGAAATGGGAAAAGGCTACCTCAAGCATTGAAAATCGAGGTACGAGAGGAGTGCATCCCCGTTTTGGTCTCGTACTCTCCTCAAAAGGAGGAACTCTTGGAAAATTGCTCCCTGCTTTTCGCCTTGGTCTAGGTGCAATCATAGGTAGCGGAAAACAGAAAGTGTCTTGGATCTCTCTTGATGATGTAGTTTATGGCCTCTATCACGCATTGATGACAAAAGAGATTGAAGGCCCTGTCAACTTTACGGCTCCCGAAATTTTGACGAATGCTTCTTTTAGCAAAAAACTGGCAAAAGCTTTGCATCGCCCTCTTTTCTTCCGAGTTGGGGAAAAGTTCTTGCGCCTTTTACTTGGGGAAATGGCTGATGAAATGTTTCTTGCAAGTGTAAAAGCGCACCCTGAAAAGCTTCAGGCCTTTGGTTACAGCTTTTTTTATCCAACTTTAGATTTCACCCTGCGTTCGACTTTGGGCATATTTTTATAAAGATTCTACCATTAATTCGGACATTTTTTTGAGTTTTTGTCCGAATTATGTCCGAATTAGCTGAGATTCGGGCATTTTACTAGGTTTTTGTCCGAATTATGTCCGAATTAAGACAAAATTTTAAGCGGCGCTCTTTTTGAGTAGTAAAGCCCTTTTCTCATGTTGATTGAGAATGGCTAGATCGATTTTGCCCGATGCATTTTGCGCGATTTGATTCATCGATTTGAGGTATTCTCGAATCATTTCTGGAAATCCTTCTCCAAGATCTCTTCCAATGGCGTCCATATCTGAGCCATATTTACGGAGATCGCTTCGCATCTTTGTTCGAGCTTGCTGGACTTGTTTCGGAGTTCCCTCTTCATTCAAGATCAGAAAGGTGCTCAAGTCCATTTCGAGAAGATGTTCAAAGTCCTTGAGTTGCTGTTTTTGTAGAATTTTGGAGGAGCGTCTTCTTCGCGGGGTATATTTTTTCATAGGGCGTGGTTTAATTTTCATAATTACCTCAGATAATTATCTTTTATCTTTAATTTAGAAAATTAACTAATTAGTTTCAAGTTTATTTTGAATTTAAAGTGTTTGCTTGAAATATGGGGGTAAGGTACTATTGACTACATGCTTATGTGGATTTTTTCTCTTTTTCTTCTATCCCACCCACTTAACTTTTTTTCGTCGCCCAATCCAGACAAGCCGGAAAGTGTTGAAGACGAAGAAGAGGAGGAAGAAGACATCAGTTACATCCCCATTCTCGATAGAGAAGGGGAATCTTAGAGGGTGTTTAAAAAATCATTCCGCCGATACTAGAAGCGATCTTTTCCCCTATAAGAACCTTCTTCGACCTGCACAAGCTCACATGAGCTTGCTCCGGTCTCCAGAAGGCCCTTCTAGGAAA
>JAAKFC010000179.1 GCA_011065225.1 Chlamydiota bacterium | reverse complement strand
GTTCTCATCACAGATTCTGGCTGTGAAATTTTGACGCAATAAATGCATCTGTAGCTTTAATTAAAGCAGAAGCAATCAAAGGATCTTCAGAAGAATGGCCCCCTTCTTCTATGATCTGAAGTTCGCTATTCTTCCAAGATTGATGAAGGAGTTGTGCTTGCTCAAAGAGGCAAATAGCATCTTTTTGTCCATGCACTATGATTGCAGGTAAATGAACAATTTTATTCATGTGAGATAACACTTGATTTTCTTCAAGAAAAAATTGATTCTTTGAATAAAAACAAAAAGCTCTTTCCATACTCAATATAAGTTGATCATTTTGCAAAAGCATATCAATTGCCTTTGGATTGGGAGGTGAAAAAAGTCCTATAGAATTAAATTTATTAATTGCTCTGGCTACGCCCATGTGTATTTCTGGATTTGGATCCATAATTCTTCGATAGCATGCGTGAATTAAATCATCTCTTTCTTCTACTGGAAAGTAAGAAAGAAATTTTTTATATGCTTCAGGGTATTGTTCTCCCATTTTATAAAAAAGATGTTTGTAATCTTGCTCTCTTCCAAGAAAAATTCCTCTTAGAATAAATCCTAAACATGCTGAAGCATGAGCTTGTCCATATAAAATAGCCAATACAGATCCCCATGATCCTCCAAAGACAACCCATTGTGAAATATTTAAATGTTTTCTAAGAGACTCGATATCTTCAATATGGTTCTGGGTCGTATTCTCTTCCATGCATGCATAAGGCCTCGAGCGCATCGCTCCCCTTTGATCAAACATCACTAAATACCAATGGTTCAGATCAAAAAAGCGGGAAAATGTATCATTGCAACCTGCCCCAGGCCCACCATGGAGAAAAATCACTGGAATTCCGTCGGGGTTCCCGTACGTAGCGAAGAAAATTTCATGCTTTTTGGAAACTTTTAAATAACCTTCATTTGAAGGAGAATGAATTGGGTACATTTAACACGTTATAGCGGATTTCTCAATTTTTTCAGCAAAAAAATCTTTCTTTGCTGAAAAAATTTCAAACCATTATGAAGAAGATATACAGATCGTGATTCAAAAGTCGGGAAGTTCACAAGGAGACCCTCAAATTTTTCGATTGCGACGAGCTGCAGTGTTCATAGACACGGAGTGAGGAGCAAGTGATAAATTTGAGGAAAAGTCAACGCCGTGAAAAACCGATTTTTGAATTAGGATCTGTATAAACACGGAGGAAAAAATGCATATGCATCCACTTCTTACACCAATCGTTTCACTTGTTGCAGGAATTCTAGTATTGATTTTCCCTACAATTCTCAACTATATCGTTGGGATCTATCTGGTCTTAATCGGAATTGTGGGTATTTTTGGAAGAATGATGTAGCTCAAAATTGCAGCTCGAGCATTTGAAGTCTATGAACCTATCCCACTAAAATCTCTGAGAGAATTCAAAGAGAATGTGCTCAGATTTATCAATCATAAATGAAGGCAATATTAAAAAAATAGTGGGCCTATTAACATCCATGCCCGGACCAATTGTTCCGTTGCATCGTTAGCGTCAAATTTGGCCATAATTGCATCGCCTTCAAATCCTCTTGCTACTATATCTGCAAATGCTACTACTGATCCTATTGAAATTCCTAACGCGATTCCGAAGTGTACTACTTCTTTTATTCTTTTTGCCGTTCCTACTAACCCTTCTACTCGTTCTCCATCAAATGTGCCATTAATGCGCCTGCTCCCCCTGCTACTATTCCTTTTATCATTGATGGGTATAATATTGATAATGCTATTGTCGCTGTTACTATTATCCCACTTGTTAGGCTACAAACAACTTCTATACGAGTAAAAAAAGACCTTGAATTTAGCTCTATTTTACAAACTGGACATATTATAGGTAGAGATTTACTCAATTGAGATGAACGCCAGTTTTGTAAACACAACTTGTGCATGGGATGCCCTTCCCCATCAGAGCCAGTATGCTTTGCCCACCTGTCTGTAGAATCTTCAGAAAGGCCCCTACAAATTAAACACATTTGACCGCTTGGTGGTTGTTCTGACAAAAATTGTATTGATTCTGACATAGCCTTCCTTTTTATTTAAAAATTATTACATAGTATAAGGTTGAATTATAAAAAAAAATCCAATTAAAGTAAACATTTTTTTTTGTTGAGAAAATTAGCTATCTTTATGAAAATCAAAGAGTTATCTATTAGAGAATATAGAAAATCTAAAAATTAACGCAAGCTGCTGATATTCTTGGTCTTATGTCAAAAAAACGTTTCTTTTGGGAAGAACTCAAAATTGCAGCTCGAGGACTTTACCCTCTTCCTTCTTAGTCTTTTTCTCCCGAGTCTTTTTGAGAGATTGAGAGACTAAGGCCTCGAGAAGAAAAATTTCCTCTTCGAGATAGGTGTTTTCATCTAAGAGACCCTGAAGAGTTTGAACGAGACTTTCGTCTTCAGGATTTTCCCCTAACTTGTCCATTACTTGCTCTTTTTTGAGGGTGAGGAACTGCCCCTCTATGAGAAAAAGTCGCCTTCGAGTCTGATCAAGAATGAGAGTCTTCTCATCAAATTGCTCGCGCAATTGCCTATATTGGCTAGGGAGATCTTTCGGAAGAGTTTTCCCCACTTCCTGCAGAATATATTGCAATTGCCTTATATCGCGGAGCTCATCAAGAGCATCTTCGAGAGAAGTTTGCAAATCATGGGAATGATTTTTATATTGCTTTGAGTCTTCTTGAACTTTTTCAAAATTCTCTTGAAGTCCTTTAAAGTTTTCTTCTTTGGAAGATAGATGCATTTTTTGCTCTTTTTCGATGGTTGCAATCGTCTCTTCGAGTTTATCAACTTTTTCGCGATAGAGTGTGTGCGCTTCTTCGAGGATGGCGCGTATATCCTCAGCCTCTTTTTTGTTTTGGGAGATTTGGCTGAGGAAGGCGTTTTCTCGAGAAAGAAGTTCTTTAAAAGTGAGGTAAATGATTCCACAAGCAAGAAACACAGAAAGAGTCAGGCCAAAAAGCCAGACAGGACGCCCTAAAAGCATCCCTGTGCGATAAAGAAGAAGGACTAGCGATGCCAATAAAGCACCCGGCCCAAAAAGGATCCAGAGAGAGGTTTTACTCGACATTGAATTGCCCCAGAATTCTTCCCATCGTCAGAAAACCTTGCTCAAAACGATCGAGTCCAAAATGCTCATTCGGAGCATGAATATTGTCAGTATCAAGGCCAAATCCCATCATCACAGCCTCAGCTCCACTTGCATTTGCAAGCTCTACTGTGATCGGAATCGAACCGCCCGAAAGAATCGTTTTGCA
>JAAKFC010000178.1 GCA_011065225.1 Chlamydiota bacterium | reverse complement strand
CTGGGAAGGCATAAGAAGGCTCCATAGAGAAGGGCGAAAGTAGCGAGTTTGCCACGCACGAGGTAGGCGTAACTGCATGCAAACATAAGAGCTGTTGTCGCATGATCGCCGGGAAAGCTCTTGGTCGAATCGACTTTGACGTGGATCCAAGGGAGGAAGTCGGAGAGATGAATGGCATCATTTAGAACGAGTGTTGGGCTCGTCCGTCTCAGGTGTAAATAATCGCGACAGATGAGGCGATTGATCAAAAGAATGGTGCAAGCAATCAGTAGCACGCAAAAAAGCAGTTGGGCGCTTCTTTGCAGGCGCGTTCCACGTTTGGTTTTCCAAATGGCTGCGAGGTAAAATCCAAATATACAAAGATCTTCAAACCAATCAGCAAGGCCATGGTTGGCCACTGCCCAAAAAAGTCGTAAGGAATGCGAATTCTTGAGAGGCTGATTGAAAAAGCGAAAGAGGGTTGGATCGATCTGATCCCACAGGGCTGACGTGTAAGGAACAAATAAGCTCGTGAAGAGAATCATGCCAAGTATGTTCCAAAAAATAAGGAGTTTCAATCGCCAAGGATTACTGGAAGTTATAGAGGTAGAAGAGGTCATCGGGTGTTTGCAAATCTCCAGCCAAAGATACTTAAGAGAATAACAAAAGGTGACAAAATTGCAACGTAAGGAGAAAGGATGTCACTTTCACCGAGAATCACGGCAGCATCCATCAATGCAATGAAAGCAACGAAGGTAAAAATCCCTATGCTATAGAGATAAAATTGGGAAAGATTTTTTGAGTAGCTTGTGCAAAAAGGAATGATGGCAATGAGCACCAAGAGTGCAAGGAATGGCATGATCAGTTTGAAGAGAAATTGGGTCAAAACTTCCCTTATTTCGAAAGAGGAAAGAAGGGGATCAGTTTTGAGAATCTTCCAAAGCTCTTTGAGCGAACGGTTTTCAAAGGGAATATACCCTCTGCGGGGCATATCGCGATTCCACTCAAGATCGCGAAAAATTAGGGAAGAAAAGGATTGGGTCTTTTCAAAACATCCATTTTCTTTCTGCTCCAAATGATCGACCCATTGCCCCTGTGGATGCTGAGGATCAGCTTTGAGATAGCGCATGCGCCATAGATCGCTTGGGCTGCGGATCCAAATCACATCGAAAAAGGATTCTCTAGCGGCGTCATAATATTGGTAAACGAGTTTGGAATGGTCATCCAGATGCATGACATGCAAGGGATCTGTTCGTTTTCCACGAAAAGAATGGCGCAAGTGGGCATCATGGAATTTGTCGATGAAATTGAGAGAATGAGGAACGATAAATTCATTGACTCCTAAATTGATGAGGACGAGGCAAGATCCAACGAAAAAGAATGGACGCATTAGTTTTTTCATTCGGATCCCTGCAGATTGAAAGGCAAGCAACTCTCGATTCAAATTGAGCTGGCATAGAACTTTGATGGATCCAATTAAAAGCGCTAGAGGCAAGAGAATATCCATTCGCTTGATGAATTGTAAGAGGTAGTATTGGAAAATTTTTAGTATGGAGAGATTTTTCACAAGAGTAAAGTCTTGCATATGGGTCGAATAGTCGATCACGACATAGAGAAAATAAAACCCAAAGAGAAAAAGGGCAAAGAGCTTTAGAAGTTCGCGAAGGATATAACGCTCCCAAATTTTTATCATAGCGTTCCTCTTGCGATTTTCTTAAAATTACGCAGGCAAAGCAAAAAGATGATAGGAAAGGGGGTGAGATAGAAGATAACGCTGTAGATCCAATCGTGTTTCATCGATTTTGCTGCGACAAAAGAAAGAAGATAAAAAATCATCAGTCCAATAGACCAAAAGATTCCTTGATTTTTCCGGTCGTGAGACGTTTCCATTCCAAATGCCACACCAACAAGAGTGAAGATAAAAGCGGCAAGTCCCAATGAGAGGCGCCTTGTCATCTCAGGAAGGGCTTTTGCATATTCTTTTTCAGCCTTGTATTTTGCCTTTAGCATGCGGAGATTGAGAGAGTCATAGCCCACATTCCAGTCGCTGCTGCGCAAATATTGCACCAACTGCTCCGCTCCTGTTTGCATTTCCCCTTGATTTTCAATGACTAGGTGATCGAAACAGCCACAATTTTTCGGATCGATGCTGGAAATGAAAGTGACATCATTTCCAATGATTTTTTGGCCTTCAAGGGAAAGTTTTTTGGCAAGCATCAATCCCAATCGTTGATTTGAAAAGTTGCGCATGATAAAACAGACATCCTCAGCATATTTTCCTGACTTGAGGACCTTCATATCGACATAAGTATTTTTTAGTTTGATCAGGGTCTCTTTCTGGAGAAGGCAAAGAGGATTGACAGCTGCCATCTGATAGGCGAGTCCTTTAGAAAGTCCGTGACATTTCGGGCCCACTTCCGAGACAATTGTGAAGTTGAGCATGGCAATGAAAGCTCCACATACAAGAATGGGAAAAGCAATGGGAGTCAGTCCCAGCCCAGCGATGCGAAGAGCTGTTAATTCATGCGAGCGGCTCATTTTCTGGAAGAGGAGAAGAGCTGAAATCAAGCAGGAGATGGGAATCGCCAGAGGGAGAATGAAGGGGACTTGGAAAAGGATGAATTTGAGAATATACAGCTTGGAAGCTCCGGTTGCTGCAAACCGAGCAATGTTTTGGAACCGGGTCACAAAGAGGACTGAAATGAATCCAGTCACACATAAGGAAAATACTTGAAGGTAATTGCGGAGCAAATACCGCCACAATAAAGGCATTAATTTTCCCTTAGTTACTTAGAGGATCGATTGTATGGTTTTTGCTTCTTTATGACAACCCTAGCTAGACAAAAATGGATTTAGAGAAAAACGTCGAAACATTTTTAAAAAAAACTTCTCGATTGGAAAAACCCTTGCTTTTGGGATTTTCTGGTGGATCAGACTCTTTGGCCTTAGCGCATTGTCTTCAGCATTTGCAAATTCCTTTTCATGTGGCCCACTTTGATCATGGTTGGAGGGAAAAAAGTGCTGAAGAATGTGAGCACCTCCGCAAGTGGGCATTGTCCTATCACATTTCTTTTCATACTACTTGTAGTCAAACGAGAGAAAAAACAGAAGTTGCTGCGAGAGACGAGCGTTACCAATTTTTTGAGGAACTTTTTCAATCGAGGGAGTTTGAAGCCCTTGTGCTTGCCCATCATAAAGGAGATCAAGTCGAGACTATTCTCAAGCGGATTTTGGAAGGAGCTCATTTGACGAACTTAAAGGGAATGCAGTCCATCATTTATAGAGGAGAAATGCCCGTTTGGCGTCCCATGCTGGAGATTCCAAAAGAAAGCATTCT
>JAAKFC010000177.1 GCA_011065225.1 Chlamydiota bacterium | reverse complement strand
CTGATCGATGAGAAAGTCCCCTCCTTTAATAGTATCGTAAGCATGAACAAAGGGATCATCGTCTTCATTCTTCATGTTGAGTGCAGCATTGATTCCACCTTGTGCACAAACGGAATGGGAACGCTTGACTTTAGTAACCGAAACGAGTTGGACGTTGCAGCCCCCTTCCGCTAATTTCATGGCAGCAGCAAGACCGGCAAGGCCTCCGCCAACGACAATCACATTCTTTTTCTTTTTTGCCATAATTTTTTAGTGTTTTAAGTTGAGGAAATATGTGCCCCAGACAGCCGCAAGTCCTAAAAAAGCAATGAGAAGCATAAGTCCAATTGCCATTTTGCGCGCTCCTGTTTGTGCGGTCGACTTGATCACCCATCCCCAAGTAAGCATAGAAGTCCAAAGGCCATTGAAGGCATGGAAGCAGGCGCAAAGAACAAAAACTGTATACACTCCCACCCAAATCCAGCTCTTAAAAGTATCCCGCACGGAAAGGAGCGAAGCCTTTCCAAAGGAAGGCGAAACGACAATTACTTCATCGGGCTTCAGCTTTGTTTTGGCAATGGCTTTATTGAAGTTTTCTTTTTCTTCATAGCTCTCTGCTGTTTGTAAAATTGTTGCGTCTTGCTGGCTATAGCGAATGCTATCTTGTCCTCGGATATCTTCTACAACATGCTCTAATGCTTTCCGATTTTGGCTGCCCTTATTTTTCATCGCCTCTTGGGCTTTTGGATCAATGAGTTCAACGCCGAGCCTTTGTGCAACGGTATACAAGCCGGGGTCCATTGTCACTGTGACAAAGTACTTTGCGTTTGTAGTGCCTTCATTCACTGTGTCGGGATAGTCTAAAAAACGAAATTTCACGACATGCATGATGAGAAGAACCACTAAAATCCACGATGTAATCCTCTGCCAAGTATAAGCTCTATTCCGGCTGTATTTGAGATAAGGTTTAGAACCATCTCCTTTCATTGAGTTGGGCCGAGCAGTAAGGGCATAACGGATTCCAAAAGCCGTATGAATCAAAATGGGAATGCCTAAAAATGCCACTTCAATGACTGTCAAATAGGGTAAATCATGAATGAGATTGACCATTCGGACAAAGCCTACTCCGTTGTCTCCTAAAAGGAGTGCCGCTTGCGAATTCGTGATCAAGTGCTCCATGAGAAATATGACAAACCAAAGTCCTGTCAAAGAATGTACTCTGCGCCAAATAAATGCTTGTGGTAATGTATCAACTTTAGAAGCCATAAAAAATTATGCTATCTCCTATAAGCGAAAAAATCGAGGAATATTTTCACTTGATCACGTCACGAAGCTCTACTGAGATAGATTCAAATGCTTGCATCATCTGTATTGAGAAGAATGGGTCATAATGGAAGTTTGATATTATCGGGGATGTTTTCAAGCTTGGGTTTGACCCGCTTGGCTTTGGTGTAGTCGCGGGAAATAGGCTTGAGATGACGTGCATCCACGGGAATGTACGAAATATCGGGCTCCTCTGGATTGTAGTTGGCGATGGTGTGTTTGAACCAATTTTCATCATCTCGCTCTGGATAATCAGGCTTGTAGTGAGAGCCGCGGAATTCATTGCGAAGTAATGCCCCTTTTGTGATGACGAGTGCAAGCTCGAGCATATAGCGGAATTGATTGGCAAAGGCATAGGTCTGGTTCATCAAATTGGCTGTATCATCGAGTGTGATATTTTTGTAACGCTCGCGGATCTCTTTGAGCTTTTGTATCACCATTTCGAGATCGGAATTATCTCGCTTTACAGTGACATAGCGGATCATGAGATCGGCTATTTCGTCATGTAATTTGTGGATGTTTTCCTCTCCCTTTCGCGAGAGGAGATCTTGTTTGAATTCTTCTTCTTTTTGGACGGCGTCTGTATAAATGGATTCGGGAAGTTCTTTTTCTTCGAGAGTGTCGATGTAACGAGGCACTTCCACACCAGCAACGAGACCGGCAAAAATACAGGCGACGAGTGAATTTGCACCGAGTCTGTTTGCTCCATGATATTGGAATTCGCATTCGCCAACGGTGAAACACCCTTTGATGTTGGTCATTTGACGGAACCGCTGCAATCGGTCCGGATCATCAGCAGCTGGCCAATCACACCAGGCTCCTCCCATGGAGTAGTGCATACCAGGGAAAATTTTCATCGGCACTTTGCGTGGATCTTCTCCTGTAAATTTGCGATAAATATCGAGAGCCGATTCGAGTTTATGCAGAGTTTCTTCAGGTAAATGGGTCACATCGAGATGGACTTGATTTTTGCCTTCAATGCCAAGGCCCAGTTCACAGACACGAAGAATTTCACGAGCACCGATATCACGTGGGACAAGGTTGCCAAAAGCAGGATAAAACTCTTCGAGAAAATACCAAGGTTTGCCTGTCTCGCCACAGGGAATTTCTTTTCCCTCAGGAGTTGTGATTTTTTTAGAAGAGTCGCCATAGACCCAAATGCGTCCCCCTTCACCGCGGACTGACTCAGAAATGAGACGAAGTTTGTCATGTCCGGGAATTGATGTGGGATGAATTTGAATGAATTCACCATTGGCGTATTTTATCCCTTGCATGTAGAGGCGACCTATTGCAGCACCTGTGCAAAAGGTAGAATTAGTCGAATATTTGAAAATGAAACCTAGTCCGCCTGTCGCAAAGACAACGGCATCGCCTTTGAGAACTTTGTGCTCCATGTTGACCATATCCATCATAACAATGCCACGCGCAGTCCCCTCATCATCCATGATGAGGCGCATAAATTCAAAAAACTCAAACTTTTCGACAAGTCCTTTTACTTCATAGCTACGGACCTGTTCATCGAGCGCATAAAGGAGTTGTTGGCCCGTAGAAGCACCGCAAAAAACAGTCCTGTTATAAAGTGTCCCGCCAAGACGACGGGCATCAAGATTTCCTTCTTTCGTTCGACTGAAAGGACATCCAAAGCGTTCCATCATCCGGATGATACCAGGAGCTGCAAAGGCCATTTCTAAAACGGGAGGCTGTTCAACGAGAAAGTCTCCTCCTTTCATGGTATCGTAGGCATGAATGATGGGATTGTCATCTTCATTTTTCATGTTGAGCGCGGCGTTGATCCCACCTTGTGCACAAACGGAATGGGAACGTTTGACTTTGGTGACCGAAACGAGCTGGACGCTGCAGCCCCCTTCCGCTAACTTCATGGCAGCGGCAAGACCGGCAAGGCCCCCGCCAACGACAATCACATTTTTTTTCTTTTTTGCCATAACTTTTTAGTGTTTCAAATTGAGGAAATATGTGCCCCAGACAGCCGCAAGTCCTAAAAAAGCAATGAGAAACATTAACCCAATT
>JAAKFC010000176.1 GCA_011065225.1 Chlamydiota bacterium | reverse complement strand
GGGTCTGGGAAATCTTTTGTAGGAAGGGGGCCAGCCTTACCTCTTATTTTGATGGAGAGGCATGTGGCCTCGCTTTTCTCAATTTGCAAGGTTATAAAAAATTTACTCACCAATGTTTGATCACAATCCTCGTCGATCAAAAATATCGTAATAAAGGGATTGGGACGAAGCTTCTTGAGGAACTTTTCCTCTTAGCGAAAAAGCCATTTGAGCTGGAAATGCTTCACCTTGAGGTCTATGAAACGAATCCAGCTATCAATCTTTATCGAAGGCTGGAATTCACAGAATTTGGAATTCAAAAAAAGTTCATTAAAGAAAATGGACGCTATATAGGAAAAATTTTTATGGAAAGATCGCTTTGACTTTCCACGTAAGTCTTGGTAAAATGTCCCGCTATGGCTGGACATAGTAAATGGGCAAATATCAAACATCGTAAAGGGCGTGCTGATGCTGCCAAGGGCAAGATGTTCTCGCGTATCGCAAAAGAGATCATCAGCGCTGTAAAACAAGGAGGCACGGATCCTAAATCGAATGCCAAGCTGCGTTTGGCAATAGATAAGGCTAGAGCAGCCAATATGCCCAGTGATAATGTCCAGCGCAATATCAAAAAGGCAAGTAGTACCAATCAAGCCGATTATTTTGCCCTCACTTATGAGCTCTATGGTCATGGGGGGGTGGGTATCATTGCTGAGGTGATGACGGACAATAAAAATCGAATTTCTTCTGAGATGCGGATTGCTACTAACAAAAAAGGGGGATCCATTGCATCTCCCGGCTCTGTTGCTTTCAATTTTGAACAAAAAGGAGTCATCCAAGTGGGCAAGGATCAGGGCTCCGAGGATGATTTGTTCTTGATTGCTACCGATTGTGGTGCCGAAGATTTTGAGACAGCAGATGAACTCTATATGATCACTACAGCTCCTAATGAACTCTACGATGTAAAAGCAAAACTCGAGGAAAAAGGAGTGAAGTGCGAGGAGGCGAACCTCGAAATGATTCCAAAGATCAATGTGGATTGCGATCCAGAGACGGCTAAGGCCAATATGCAGCTCATCGAATGGCTTGAAGGCATTGATGATGTGGATTCTGTCGTCCATAATATGAATTATGACTGAGATTACAGACTATCTTCCATTATTGCCTTGGCAAAGCAGTCCTTCCTTTCAAGATTTTATTATTGCTTCGGAAAGGGTCAAGAAAAGAGATGTCCTTGTACTAAAAAATGGACGATTGGAGAAAAAGTGCTCCTATGAGCCCAATGAAGAACAACTCAGGCGAGCGACGTGGCGGGCATTTCGAAGGGCTGTCAATAAGGAATTTTTCAAAATACAGCGGAATCATATTTGTGCGCGATATGGATTTGATTGGGATAAAATCACTTATTCTAAAAAAGAGGATTTAAAAAGGCGTCATATTGAATATTTTGGTACAGGGGCAGCCAATCCCTATACGTTCAATTTGAAGAACTCCTTGGATAAGCATTCATGGTTATGCCATTCTCTAAAAGAACAATCACCCGAGTGGATCCATCGCCTCTATGAACATGCCACTCGACTGCGCTTTATCGGAGAAGTAAAAGATCCTTCCCAAGTATATGGAGGAGCAATTGAACTTCATGAGAATTTCGTACAAGATCAATTACTTACGGATCAAAGGCGGGCCAATCTCTTTCAAGGAATAGAAGAGTTGATTTCTGATGATCCCAATATTCCCCGCCTCCATCCCTATTATTCGCGTCTAGCAATGGGGATCGTGAGTTTGCTTGAAACGCAAAAAAATATCGAAGATATCGAATTGGTAATCCCTGCACCAGCCATTATTGATGGAAAAAAGGAATATTACAAAATACATAAGATCATTTCTGAGGGAGGGCTCAATGCTGTTGCATTTGTTCCTGTATCGAAGAACTCAAAGTTATCTCCGATTTTATCGTTTCGCTGTACGAAACAAAGTCTTGGGCAAGCAGATGCCATTCTTTCCAATCTCAATAATATGGAAAAGCATATTGGCAAGTCGGGATATGATGCTTCTGAGGTAAAGTTACGCGAACTTATGAAAGATCCTGCTTTTACAAGAGGAAAGAAGATCAAAGTCCTTGCTTACAGTCAGGGAGGGGCTCATGCAGGATATTTCATGCGCGATTTTTGGCGCCAAATGGAAGAGTTTGTCGGCTTCAATATTGTGGGGAATGATGCCCGTGTTGTAGAAAGCTTGGCAAACCAAATCAATGCTCTAGATGCTCGGGAAATTCCTCCGGCCTTTTATATTCATCGTAATGCCGGAGATTGGGTCAATAAATCCGGACAAAAACACATTGGATGGGGAATCAAGCATCCGAATGCGCGCGTGCAGGTTATTGAATGGGCTGTTGATGATTTTCCTACCCCTACTGAAGAACTCTTAGAACCGGAGCAATTCGATCTATGGAAGAATTTGCATGCGGCTCGACCAATGGATTCTGGGCTCGAGAATAAAATTAAAGATAATTTCGAATCTCAATGGTGCTATGAATATAAAATTTATAAAGGCCCGACAAATTGTAATCGCATTTTAGATACCTATAACAGCTATCATACAATTGAAGATTTCCGCAAAAAAATCGGTGAAGGTCTCTATAAATTTGTCAGCTGGACTTTTTGGATTTTGGATTTTGCTTCGCGTCTCTTTGGCATTGATTTTTTCAAGAAAAATTCATGATGCCTTCACCACAGAGATTTAAATTTTCCTCTGTGATCTCTGTAGTAAATTTATAGCACTGTTGAACTGATAGATTCGAATTATGCCTGTTAGGATCACAAGAAATGTAAAAATGAGGGCGAGTGGAATAAATGCTGCTGGAAAAATCATCATAAGAGCAAAAAAGGCAAAAGCTTCTGCTCTTTCGATTATGCCGGGACTGTAGTAAAAACTCTTTTCTGTCGTGTTTTTTGAGAATATCCCCACTACGAGAAAGGTGGTGATGCAAAATAAAATGCTCCCGAGCATCAAAAGGCACAAGAGGCTTCTTCCCCCTGGGTTTACCAAATAAAGTCCCAAAACAATCATGAATTCAACGACACGATCAGAGGTAATATCGAGGACGGCTCCTTGAGGAGAGGTTTTTCCTACGTGGCGTGCTAAAGCCCCGTCTACGGTATCAAAAAAGCCGGAGAGGGCGAGACAAAGGAGGGATAGGGTCGGAAGACCAAGTGGCAAAAAAAAGGGGATCAAAAGTCCGAAGAAAAGACTGAGAAATGTGAGGGCTTTGGGATCGATGTTCCGCAAAAGGGAAAGTTTTAAAAGGGGCGCAATCACGAAATTTTGATAGGGGGTTTTCAGTTTACTATTGATCACTTTTT
>JAAKFC010000175.1 GCA_011065225.1 Chlamydiota bacterium | reverse complement strand
CTCATTGCTGCATCACCCTGCGCCTTGATCATTGCGACCCCTACTGCTTACCTCAGCGCCATTTCGAGCTGTGCCCGCAAAGGGATCATCCTCAAAGGGGGTGCCATCCTCGACGCCCTTGCGAGTTGCTCCATCATTGCCTTTGATAAAACAGGTACACTCACCACTGGCAACCTCACCTGCTCAGGAATTGACTCCCTCAATGACTCCCCCATTACGCCTGACATTGCCCTTGCAGTTGCCGCAGGCCTTGAAAAGCACGCCGTCCATCCCATTAGCGAAGCGATCATGAAAATGGCAGCCGAAAAAAACACCTCCCCTGCCCCTATCACTGACTTCAATAGCGTTCCTGGCTATGGCCTCGAAGGAAAAGTGACACTGGACGGAGAAACCCACTCCACGTTCATCGGCCATCCCGACTTCATCGAAAAAAAACTTCCCGGAGCTCTGAAAATCGAAAAATGGGAAACGCAAAATACCTTCCTCCTGATTGGGACAAACCTTTTCGTAATGCATTTTCAAGATGAAATCCGCCCCGAATCTCACAAAATACTCCCCGCCCTTGCAAGCCACAATCTCGAATGCATTCTTTTGACGGGCGATCATACCGAAAATGCCCATGTCGTTGCCCGCAAACTGCAGATTCCTTCTGTTTACGCCAATTTGCGGCCGGAAGACAAACTCAATAAAGTAGCCGATTTTTCTCAAAAAAAGGGACTCATTATGGTGGGTGATGGAGTGAATGACGCCCCCGCACTTGCTCGCTCTACCGTGGGTATTTCCATGGGAAAAATTGGCAGCGCGACCGCAGTCGATGCTTCCGATGTCGTCTTCCTCCAAGATGATCTTTCACTTCTCGATTGGCTCATGGCGAAATCGAAAAAAACCATGCGCATCGTCAAAGAAAATCTCGTCCTTGCACTCGCAGTCATCTGCCTCGCCACAACCCCGGCTCTTTTGGGCTACATCCCCTTATGGCTCGCCGTCATCCTCCATGAAGGTGGGACAGTCATCGTCGGCTTTAATAGCTTGCGCCTTCTTAGATAATTTTTGAAAAACAGACATTGTCTTTTAACCAAGTCTCGGTTAAGGTTTTTTTTATCTTTTAAAGGAGAGTTTTTCAATGTCAAATAGTACTCTTGCAATTGCCTCTGGAACAGTCGTAGGTGCTTTAACTACGATCGTTCTAAGTAGTCTCCCAACTTCCTATATGCCAGAATCCATTTCTATTACAACATATGCAATATATCATTTTGCAAACTCTAATTCAACAACAAGCATATTATTGTCAGGTGCAGTTATCGGTACAATTGCAGCATTTTTTCGCACAGTAGTAGATCGTCATTTGGTACAACAAAATTCAGTATCTGATAATTCAATAACAACTCGTTCTTTCGCAACACTAGTTCCATTCCTTTCTTCAGCAACCCACCAAGACAATTTGCGTTGGAGAAAGCGAGGATCTTTTAAAGACCAGCTGGCTGGAGTAATTCTGTATATAATCCCAGTTCTGATATTTTCATTAGGAAAATGCGTGATAAACAATGTGAATGAAAAATTTGAATTCGATAATATTTTAACTTGTTCTAAAGATGAAGCTATACTATCAGCTTTTGGGCCACCTATTTTTGCTACTTTTGCAGCTTCGTATGTTGCAAAACTAGTCATTCAGAATCTCGGAAATTAATTTATTTGCGCACCACTCACGTAAATTCATTGGATGATTTCGATCATCAAGTGATCCTTTTCCTTCTCGATTGGCTCATGGCGAAATCGAAAAAAACTATGCGCATCGTCAAAGAAAACCTCGCCCTTGCGCTCGCCGTCATCTGCCTCGCCACAACCCCAGCCCTTTTGGGCTACATCCCCTTATGGCTCGCCGTCATCCTCCATGAAGGGGGGACCGTTATTGTTGGCTTTAACAGTTTGCGATTGTTGAAATAAAATTATTGAATTTGAGAAATTAATTTATTTACGCACCACTCACGTAAATTGATTGGATGATTTTTAAACCATACATCAGCGCGCAGGGCAAGACCTGTGCAATGTCCTAAGAAATCCCCTACTCTCCACTTTGTCTCCAAAGGATCTCCATCATAATTCAGAAACATATTCCGGTCCAAATCATAATGACTCTGGCGGGCAAAAGTATTGATTCCTATCTCGCCCAAAAACCGCTGTGGAATGATTTGGACAAATTTTTTCAAACTTGGTTTAAAATACTGTAAAAGATCTGTGAGTGCTTCTTGTTCATGCAAACAGGACTGTTTAGGGCATGTCGCATAAGTATAACCTCCTATACTTTTAAAACGCATGTCCCATAAATCCTTGAAAAGCCTACGACTATTATCATTATTCCTGGCGAGTAAAAATCCTGTATTAAAAGGAATCTCTGGCATTTGGCGACTCACAGCATCTTTAGTGAGAACTAAAGAAATGTGATCTGCAATTTTACGGGTAATCTCTTCGATTCTAATATTTGGATTGGTTATCACTATATCATCATCGAGCCATACAAACCATTCTTTATGAGCTAAGTTTGGCTGGTTGAGAAGTTGATTCATTCCTGCAATTTTCGACCAATAAGGTAAAGTATTTGGCTCAGTTGCGCTTGCAGCAAGATTTTTTTCAAAAAGCAAGCATTCATAGCCATTCTTTTCACAATAGGCTCTATGGACGTCTGCCACTTTTCTTGAGAGAGCCAAACGATCAGGATTATCCGTAGTGTAGGAAGTAAAAATGGAAATCGGTGACTCGCTATTGCCAAACTGTTGTGTTTTCTCAGCAATATCTGACAAAGGAGTGAACTCGGGAGTTTGTGAAACAGAAGGCCCAGTGGTGAAATCAGCAAATTCGTGAGTTTGGTGCATGGATGGCAAACTGGGCTGAGGATAATTCACATAGAGGATTACACCAAGAGCAGCAATCGTAAGAAGGGCGATGGATATTTTAACGCGATGGTCCTTCACAAATTCTACAGCTCTGGCTGCTTTGCTCTTTTCATTTCTATCTATTTGACTTTCAAGATCTTTTGTAATCGGCAGTTCGTCTTTGCAATTGACAAAGATGGGGAAAGGAGGAATTTGGTCAATTATATTTTTAATCATAAACATATTATACTCTATTTGTTAAATAATTTAAATTGAAAAATTAATTTTACTATGCCAATAATAATACTATGGCGAGAAAGAAAAAAGCGGGCAGCGGCAAGGAGCTGAAAGAGCACCTAGAAGCTGCCGTCCTGAAAGAAAGTCTCAAATGTCAAGAGTGTTATATCTGGCTCGAGCAACACATGCCTCCCAGCTTCTTCGAAGAGGTAGCTGAGGAGGATATCCTTTTGATTGCCCATAGTTTAATGGGCTTTGATTTGCAGGACTATTTT
>JAAKFC010000174.1 GCA_011065225.1 Chlamydiota bacterium | reverse complement strand
ATTCATGCTTGATTCTCGCTAGTCCTGATGCCCTAGGAATAAGCCACATCCTAGTACTTGGACTCGAGGTCGCCACAAACTCCGGATGCAAGATTCGAACTTGCGACCAATGGATTAACAGTCTCCTGTATTCCAACTCTCAACAACATTCCACAAAAGATAACAACAATAGAATTAAAAGGTTAAGCACTTTCTCCGTGTTGCCGAAAGTTGCCGAGAATTGCCGATTGTTGAGAGCAAGTGGGAAAAAATTGGGAAAAGTTTTAGCTGGATCTAGCTATTGAAACCGGCGATCACCCATATGATGATTCTCGGAATGACTCTTGTGCTAATACTGACCCCCAAGAATAGCAGTGAAATAAAAATCAATGACCCAATAGCTCCTGAAAGATACCTTTTTGAAGGTCTTGGCAACAAGCTCATTTCATCATCTAAAAGATTTTTCAAACCAAACCTTTTATTTTCCACAAGAGTCCCTGATGGATCTCCTCCCTTTTCAATTGCTCGTTGAAGAGGGCCTTTTGACATAGGATATTCCTCGATATGTTGCGCTAATCCTTTATGTCCTTCGGCAAAAACCCCCTTTTTGTCTGGCCATCCAAGCAAAACAATAGTCCCGAAAATGGGAAACTCTGCATTTTCTGCATCTTCTTTTTCAAGTTGTTTAATTTTAAGGTCCTCTTCATAGGTCGTATAAACCGATACAGCCTTCGATTCAGCATATTTTTTAGATGAATATTTCCACCCAAAAATCGCTATGGGAATAGCAAGCAATATCGCTACTCTATCTAGGCCTTTTATCCAGTTCATTTTCATGTTGCAGACGCAGATAATATCACTGGCTTATTAGTTTCGAGATCTATTAATGAAACGGTAAAACTATTTGTATATCCAGAACTCGGGACAAATATCAAAGTATTGATGTAAGAGTATGGCTGTAATACTTGATCTTTTGCAGATTTAGTAAAAAAATCATTATCTAGGGCTTCATTCGCTTGAGAAGATTTAATGCTCTCGACAACTGCAGGGACCAATAATGGCCAAAAGACAAGCGAACCCGCACCATATCCCGCTGCTCTCCCTGCTGTAGAGGTATGAACCTTCTCAGCAACTTCTTCTGGCCCGGCATGCGGTAAACTAATTCTATTTAGTGCGAAACTGAAACTTTTCTCTGTATTGTTTTGGATGAAAAGTTGAACAGGTTGATAGCCCTTGCTCATTACATCTCGATCTAAATACCTTTTACAATCAGCTTTAGAAAAAGCTTTTGCTGCTATGCCCAGATCTGATGATTTTGAAGATGAATTCATGATTAAATCTGGACTCAAGTTAGTTAGGGCAGAAGCATTATAACTTGCACACCCTGTTAATAAGAAAGATAGGCAAACAACTAGAGAGAAAAATTTTAAGAAATTTTTATTTTTTAAAAAGGAAAATACATTCATAATTTATTAAGTTTAGGTTGTTCTTTTCTTGTGAAAGAATACCAAAACAACCAATCAAAAATCAATAAATATAAATAAATTGAAGTTTTTTAAAACTCTTTTCATTATATGAAATATCAACTAGAAGATTCCCGCCACATTCTGGCTATAGCTTTAACCAACGGCTCTGTGGTTTCCCTTTGATCATTTTTTCTCCTATCCCAGCCGAATTTATTCCGCATGAACATTTGGTAAATAGCAGGCTGGCATCCTTTCACTTCTCCGAGCATCATTTTCATTCCAATATCTTCCCAATGAGCCAGAGACTGAGCCTGTGCTATTTCCTTGTGTATGGGTTCGAAATCAACGTCCTGACGAATATATTTCTCCATTGTCTCCCAGGTAATTGAGAGGAATGGATGTTCGAAGACAAAGCTCTTCTTGGCTTTACCAGAAGCAATCCAATCGCAATACTGCTTATAGGCCATAAACTTTGTCTTCTTGTCTTTCAGCTTTACAGCGTTTTTATTCTTTTTGGGGGCTGGCATTTATTCCTCTTGTGCTATTCAAACAACAAAATAACAAATTTATAAATATAATTTAAATATTTAATAAAATGAGATACGAAATCATAGCCTCCTGCAACATCTTGTAAGGGTGTCTCTTAATCGCTCATGAGCATAAGAATCGGCTTACAAGCGGTGCACCAGCCTCAATTTGACGAGGCAGGTGTGTTTGTGGGTAGATTAGATCGAGATCCTCGATTCTAGAGCCTTTAATGATGTTTTTTCAGGGCTTTTTTGTTGAAAAGAGTTCACGAAGATCAAAACAAGATATGGGCTACCCTATTATTTCCAGAAGTTGGTAGCTTCTCCGGTTTTTTCAGCAATGAGCCAATGATAGATATTTGGGTAGTCTTGACGGCATCTTTCAAGAAAGTCTTCTCTTTCATAAGATTCGAGGGATGAAGCCGGATGTGAGATAAAAAGCTTCAAAATCTCAAGGTTCATAGTAGGAATAAGGTGGGGTGCTTTTTCCTCTGCGCGCTCAAATGGATTTCTATCTTCCTTAAGTAAAGCTGTTACGACACTTCTTTGTCCCTCGGTACAAGAATCATTTGGGATTCTTTGGCAAACAAGTGAGAGAATAGTCCAGATTCCATCTGTGCAATCTAAATCAATCTTTCGTTCTCTTGCAGATTCAATTATGGGTATCATGAATTCTTTAAATGCATCACTTTGATGGAAAGAGCTTTCCTTTGAAGAAAAGTAAATAAGGGCAGATCGGATCTGTAAAGGTGTCGCCAGTTTAAGGCTTTGTGTTATGTCATGAGCGTCTTCAAGCTTTTTACAAAACTTCAAATCCCCTAGTTCTTCGTGACCATGCTGGACGAGAGCGATATAAAAAGGAGTATACTCCTCTCGCTTCTCAACAACGCGATTTGATAGTGGTTTTGAAGCAATCTCTGCTGGACGATACAATTTTTGGATAATGTTGAAACCTATAAATGCTGTACCCGTTAAAATCGCAAAGCCCGCTGGTGCTCCATAGGCTTGGTTGCAGAAAGAGTTGTTAAAAACTATATTGCAAACACCGTTTCCTATTTGAGTAAGCATATATCCCCCACTGTCTATGTTTTGACGAGAAAAAACATAGAAGGCTAAGTTTCCCAATTTTTTCCCACTGACCTATGGAAAAGTCGATTTTTCTGCCTTTTCTCAAGAACTCTTGTCGGTTGTTGATTGTTGTCTGTTGTTGAGAGCAAGTGGGAAAAAATTGGGAAAAACCCTGTTCAGAAAACAAAAAAGCACCTAGGGTTTTAACCCTAAGTGCCTCAGTTACATAGACTCCGGATGCAAGATTCGAACTTGCGACCAATGGATTAACAGTCCACTGCTCTACCGCTGAGCTAATCCGGAATATACACATCTGAATTGAAGAATTGAAATTTTGCCAAAATCGGAGCCCT
>JAAKFC010000173.1 GCA_011065225.1 Chlamydiota bacterium | reverse complement strand
AAAAAAGAAATAAGTTCATTTGCATCAAATTGAATTAGAATGGATTCAGCAACTTCAAAGTGTACTTAGATCCACATGGATGGATTATTTTTTTATTGCATGGAATTATGTCGATACTCTCGCTTTTTCTATCTTTCTCATTTCAGCTGTTTGGTATCTCATAAATAGGCGCATAGGCATTCGTCTATTGTATATTCTCATATTAAGTGCGGTGATTAACAAGTTTTTGAAAGGGTTCATTGGATTGCCAAGACCTTGCCAAATCGATTCTTTAGTGGGAGTCCTTTGTTTCCCCTCGCCAGGGTTTCCCAGTGGTGCCGCTCAAACAGCAATTCTGATTGCAGGTATTATATGGATTGAATCTCGCAAAACACTTTATCGGTGGCTGGGAGTGTTTTTTGCGCTAGTTCTTTCATTCTCGAGAATTTATTTGGGCCTGCATTATTTTAGCGATATTTTAGGGGGATGGGTCATAGGAGGTTTATTATTGGTTGTCTATTCAAAACTTTTTCCTTTATTGGAAAAAAAATGGAAAAGATATCTCTTTTTATTTCCCATTTTGCTTTTGGGCTTTGCACAGGCAAAAGTTCCTCGCCTTTTTGGCTTTTCTATTGGGGTTGCAATCGGGCTTTTATTATATGAAAAAAGTAAAAAATATTGGCAAAAAGGGTGGAGGAGTCACTGGTTGCAATTTTTGAGCGTACTCATTGGAATATTTGTCCTCTTTCTAGGGATGCATTTCTATCCAGCGTTTAAGATGTTTTTTGCTCTTGCGATTGGATTTTGGTTAAGCTTTCTCGGAGCCTGGTCTGTGCAGAAAATCAGAATGTTTATACACAGGTAAATTCAAAGTCAGACTTTGAATTTGCATGAAGTAGGTTTATGAATTCTTAATATTTTTATGCAAAGAACCAACTAAAGCAAGTGCAGCTGCAAGGGAAATGAGGTTTTTAAAGATGTATTGCCCTTCGAGCGTTAGTCCAAAGGGAATGATAGTGAAACAATCTTCAGGATTGAAAAAAAGCGGAAGAAAAGTGCCTGGAAAGTGAAGAAAAAACAAGAAGAGCCCTGTGCGGATCCATTTGCGAATAAAAAAGCAGATCCCAATTGTCACTTCCCAAAATCCCAAAAAAGCCACAAAATCAGGGATTCCAATCCAATGTATGGCACTGTAAACGAGTTCTTCAGCAGGGCTGATTCCCAAAAGTTTTAAAGCTCCATACCACAAGTAGACAACTCCCAATGCATATCTGAGTAAATGGATGGAGTGCTTTTTTAGAAAAAAGGAGAGTTTTTTTTCTAAGTCAAGATATTTTTCCTTTATCATATTCTTCTAGCAATACTCTATTTTCTGTCATTTCGCAATGAAAATTGAATAAATCGTCATAGTGGATATATAGACGAGAAAAATTCCAATGAATACGAGTCCATCCTTTCGTAAGAAAGGCTTTTTTTGCAGTAATCGAAAGACCACCCAGAGTATAGCGGCAAATAAAAATGGAAAAATGAGCTTCCCGAGGGCAAGATCCACACTTGGGTTCATGAGGATGAGAAGCCCGAGTATAAAAGAAATATTGAGCAGGCTAGAACCAAAAATATCTCCAATAGCTAAAGAATATTCCTTTTGCTTAACGGCATGGATTTCTAAAGTAAGTTCTGGAAGGCACGTTCCAATTGCAATGAATGTTGCCCCAATGATGGAGAGATTGAGTTGCAAGATTTCTGCAACATTTGTTGCTGAATAAACAGTTAACCAGGAACTTAAAATTAAAAGAAGCAAACTTGCGAATAATTTAATAGAGATATCAATTTTTGGAGAAATGAGAGGTTTTTTTTCTTTTTCCTTGGCTTCTGCTTCTATTTCATGGAGTTCTTTAGAAACCTCTTTTTTAGGAATACCTGTTTGGAACCAAATTGCAGAGCCTACATAAATAATGATGAGCAAAATTCCGGTAAGTATATTTTCCACCTGTGCAAGTACAATTCCAAAAAAAATTAGAATAATGAGACCTATTGTTCCAAAGAGTTTTTTTCTTAAATCTGGGGGAATTTCGATCTTTTTTGCTAGGAGAATAGAAATGCCTAGGATGAGACTAACGTTCACAAAAGTGGATCCCATGAGATTTCCTGCAGAAAGCTCGGGAACTTTTTTTATAGAAGAGATGATGGCAGAGCTCATTTCGGGAAGTCCCGTAGAAATAGCAAATATGAAAAATCCAACTGTGAACCTTTCGATTCCGTAGATTACGGAAAATCCAATGGCATTTTGGACAGCAAATTCTCCAATTTTCCAAAGGAAAATGAGTCCAACGCATAGGAGAATAAGTTGAAAAAATAGTTCCATTTACGTTTTCTCTCCATAAAAAACTTGGAAAGGGAGAAAGGGA
This sequence comes from Chlamydiota bacterium, assembly GCA_011065225.1. Lineage (GTDB taxonomy): Bacteria > Chlamydiota > Chlamydiia > Chlamydiales > Rhabdochlamydiaceae > Sacchariniichlamydia. The sequence goes on along the minus strand of JAAKFC010000173.1, from coordinate 1,009 downwards.
CCGCAAATGGGGATTTTTTCTAGTTTTCGTTCTATTTTGCCAAGTTTTTGATGGAGAAAGGGAGGAAAAAATCCAAATCGCTCCATCTGAAAATGGGTAAATTCTCTCATAGCAGAAGTCAGTAAGGGGCGCCGGATATTCAACATGTAACGCTTATTTTTCCATCGCATTTTTGGGTGAAAAAGAATTTGAAGATAAAAGAGCAGGTTATAGGGATTGGGTTCGATAAAAAGCACTCTTCCCTGTGGTTTTAAAAGTCTGGAGATTGCATCGAAAGCTTTTTTAAGGTCTTGCAAATGATGCAATACAAAAAAACCTATCACCACATCATATTGTCCATTTAGGGTTGTAGGCAAATCTAAAAGATCTACGCAATGGGTGGGAATGGAAGGTTTATAAAGGTTCAATTTTTCTATGAGGGAAGAGGAAATATCTAGTCCTTCAATTTGAATCTGTTTCTCAGCTAAGGGAATCGTAAAACGTCCCATGCCACATCCTATTTCGAGTACCTTTTGGTCAGGAGTTATTGGGAGATATTCGAGAGCTTTTTCGATCTGCCATTGAATGTAAGTAGGGTAATTTTCTGGAAAGATACTCCGCTGATTTGCTTTATTGAAGTATTTTTTTTGTCGGAGAGAGTGTAGAGCTTTCCGTTTGATGCAGAGCACTTGATAGATTGTTGTGATCCCAAGTCTAAGACGCATGAAGGATGTATAGGATGTTTTGCCAGCCTTGCGCTTTTCACGAGAAATCGGCACAGAACAGGTTTTCAACCCAGTTAGCCCAATCATAGCTACCACAAAAGGGGTGGGCATCGAGATTTTTTTCAGTGCATCTACCATCTCACGGCTCATTGCAACAAACATTCCAGCGTCTTTGGGAATTTTGCAGAGTCTAGCAAGAAGAAATTTGAAGATTTTAGAGGTAAGAAGCCGAATGGGGGACTCATACTTGCCTTGTCTTCCAGCGAAAACAGCTTCATAAGGTTGTTTGAGGTTTTTGATGAGCT
>JAAKFC010000172.1 GCA_011065225.1 Chlamydiota bacterium | reverse complement strand
AACTTTTTTCTGTTGGGATGTCATGGAAGATTCAACGCTATGGAGGAAAATCAGCAGTTCATCTAGCAAACGTGTGGTCCCACCTTCGCCTTTGAGAACGAAGCTGGAAGTATATGCTCTGAGTTCTTTGTATTCGTCTTTGCTAAGATCGCGAGCCGTGTGGATAATCAGAGGAGGCAGTTCTAATGACTTATCTTTATTTAACCGCTTCAGCACCTCAAAACCCGATATATCGGGTAGGTTGAGATCGAGGATGATGCAATCAAATTTTTCCTTTTTAATCTTCTGGCATGCTTTTTTCCCTTCTTCGACAAAGGTGATTGTAATATCTTTATTATCGATGAGGTCTGCGATTGCCTTCTGATTACTCTTATCGTCTTCAACAACTAGGACTTTTTTCACTTTATTTTTGCTGATGGACTCAATCTTCGTGAAAATCTTTACGAGCTCTTCGCGATCGGAAGGTTTTTGCAAATAACCAATTGCACCTTTCTCGCAGAGGATGTTGGTTTCATCTTCTACGGAGAGGATGTGCACGGGAATATGCCGTGTTTCCACGTTGGATTTTAATTGATCGAGGACCTTGTCCCCTTTCATATCTGGAAGGTTTATATCTAAGGTAATGGCGCTTGGTTTATATTGTGTTGCCATTTCTAATCCACTTTTACCCGTAGGGGCTACAAGGCACTTGTAGCCCCTTTTATGGGCAAATTCCATTAGAATACGCCCGTAAGTCTTGTCGTCCTCGATGATAAGTAGGGATTTATCCCCATCTCTAATAAGTTCTCGGTCATCTGGTATAAAATGTTCAGATGCTGAAACTAGGGTTTTTTTTTCATTATTCATCTCGGACGTTGTCGCCTCTGCCCTCATCTCTGATTTTTGAAATCCTGCCTGCTGGAAGGTGTTCGTGCTGGCGAATGCTCCCTGACTTGCAAGGGGAATGTAGAGGGTAAAGGTACTTCCTTTGTCCACTTCACTGTGCAGTTGAATTTCACAGCCTAAGATCTTAGCAAGCTCTCGAGAAATGGAAAGTCCGAGTCCTGTCCCTCCATAAGTCCGACTGGTGCCGCCGTCCAATTGCTGGAAGGCTTCAAAGATTATTGCCTTTTTTTCTTCAGGAATGCCAATTCCTGTATCGGTCACTGATATCGCGATACAGTTTTTGTGGTTAAGTTCGTCACGTTGTAAATGTATATTTGGATTGGGGCGATGTACCATAATGCTGACCGAGCCCTTCGAGGTAAACTTAAAAGCGTTGGACAAGAAATTCTTCAGGATTTGTTCAGTTCTCTGACTGTCAGTCTTGACATAGGACTGAAGTTCTTTGCCACCTTCTATATTGAATTTGAGTTTCTTGTCGTTGGCAACAGGTATAAACAGTTGGCGAACATTCGCAATGATGGTACTGATCTGAACACTCTCAAAATTCATTTCCAATTGACCAGCTTCGACTTTTGATAAATCGAGGATGTCGTTGATCAATGCGAGCAGGTCTTTTCCACCGCTGTGGATGATATTTGCAGATTCCAATTGTTCAGGCGTCAGATTTCCTTCTTCATTTTTTGCGAATATTTTTGAGAGAATCAGCAAGCTGTTGAGAGGTGTTCTTAGCTCATGCGACATGTTTGCTAGGAATTCTGACTTGTATTTATTCGCTAGTTCTAGATCGTGTGCTTTTGCTTCGATACTTACCTTGGCTTCTTCGACCAAGATACTTTTTTGTTCGATTTCTCTTGACTGGATGGAAAGGGATTCCGTTGTTTTCTTTAACTCCTCGTTTTTCTTTTTGACAACCTCTTCGGATTTCGTGAGGCGTTCCGCCTGTTCTTCCAGTGATTGATTCGTTTTTTGCAGTGTTTCCTGTTGAGTTTCTAGCTCTTCATTGGTGGATTTTAGTTCTTCTTGCTGCTCTTGCAGTTCAGAGGCTTGTTTACGAGTCTCTTCCACAAGCCCCTGCATTCCCTTCCTTGCTTCGGCAGAATTGATGACGACCGCTATATTCTCACCGGAAGCTTCTATAAATTTAATATCTCCATCGGAGAATGTGCCGAGCTTGGCAATTTCTAGTACAGCGAGTAGCTTTTCTTCAAACATGATAGGCATCACCATAATCACATTTGGTGTTGCTTCACCTAAGCCTGAGGTCACTTTAATGTAATCATCGGGGACATTGCTAATAACGATCGTTTGCTTTTCTCTTGCACATTGACCGACTAATCCTTCGCCGATTTGGAAGACCTCGGAAAGGTTCTTTCTTTTCTTGTAGGCATAGCTAGAAATCAAATCAAGGCTATGGCCGTCTTTATTGAAAATGTAAAATGCCCCCACTTGAATATTAATTATTTTTGAAAGTTTGCTCAGAATGTTACTCCCGATATCGCTTCCACCTAATTCTCCGCGTATAGAGTTAGCCAGTTCTTGGACATTTGACTTTATCTGATTCTGATAGTCAAGATCCTCGATTGCCATCTTCATTTCTTGTTTACTTGTTTCGATCTCAATTTTCTGCTTTGTGATATCCGTCGCGAATTTCACCACCTTAAAGGGTTTGCCGTTAAGGTCGAAAATGGGATTATAGGCAGCTTGAATCCAGACTTCTTTGCCATTCTTGCCGAAGCGTTTGTATTCTCCAGCCTCAAAAACCCCGAGGTTCAGGTTTTCCCAAAAAGTCTTGTATTCCACACTCTCCTTATAGGCCGGACCCACAAACATGCTATGGTGTTTGCCTTTAACCTCTTGGAGGGTATAGCTAAAGGCATCAAGGAAATTGTCATTTGCTATGATGACAGTCCCATCCATATTGAACTCGATGACTGCCTGCGATTTGCTGATAGCAGAGATTTGTCCAGAGTAATCGGAGTTGAGAAGTTTCTGCGCGGTCATATCCGTCGCGTATTTCACCACCTTAAAGGGTTTGCCGTTAAGGTCGAAAATGGGATTATAGGCAGCTTGGAGCCAAATCTCTCTGCCATTCTTGGCTATCCGTTTATATTCCGCTGCCTCAAACTCTCCCCGATTTAATTTTTCCCAAAAAGATTTGTATTCTACGCTATTTTTAACCTTCTCATCCACAAACATGCTGTGATGCTTGCCCTGGATCTCCTTTAGAGTATAGCCGATCGTCTCGAGAAAGATGTCATTGGCAGAAATAATCGTTCCATCCATATTGAACTCGATGACTGCCTGCGATTTGCTGATAGCAGAGATTTGTCCAGAGTAATCGGAGTTGAGAAGTTTCTGCGTGGTCATATCTGTCGCGTATTTGACCACCTTAAAGGGTTTGCCGTTAAGGTCGAAAATGGGATTATAGGCAGCTTGGAGCCAAACCTCTTTGCCATTCTTGGCTATCCGTTTATATTCCCCTGCCTCAAACTCTCCCCGATTTAGTTTCTCCCAAAAAGATTTGTATTCTACGCTATTTTTAA
>JAAKFC010000171.1 GCA_011065225.1 Chlamydiota bacterium | reverse complement strand
CTTAGAGTGAATCGAACAAAAGCGGCTAGAGAGACAAACCTTTCTCGCACAACCGTGCAACAAGCTCTCTCGAATAAGGGAAATCCTACAATCCGAACCATTGCCAAAATTGTTCATCAATCCATAGCGTAAACAAAAAAAATTTGCGAAATTTCTTTTTGAATGATAATCCCAAAGGCAGCCGTAGCACAAACTATTCGCTCGTTTTTTCCACCTGATCGGGATTAATGCTTGTTTCTCGCTTGTCCTGATGCACTGAGACTATGATACATCCCAGTACTCGAACTTCGCCACAAAACTCCGGACGCAAGATTCGAACTTGCGACCAATGGATTAACAGTCTCCAGTATTCCAATTCTCGACAACATTCTACAAAAGATAACAACAATAGAATTAAAAGGTTAAGAACTTTCTTTCAGTTGCTGAAAGTTGTCGAGAATTGCTGGTTATTGGGAGCCAGTGGGGAAAAATTGGGAAAAATATCGATATCAACGGGATTACAATAACGCTTTACATATCTTCCATATGAGTGCTCGGCCAGAAATTCGAGTCGAGAGCGCTGGAAAATTTCTTGCATCATAAATTCATTATAAGTATTTCTTGATCGATGAGCCCTGAAATTAAGAATGCCCCAATTGGCAGACTTTTTATTCTAGTAATACTGATGTTCGGTAGTATAGGTTTTGTCGCGACAGATCTCTATCTGCCTTCTCTTCCTTCCATTGTGACTGGCTTTTCAACAACCAAGGCATATGTTCAGCTTACACTTTCTTTTTATCTTCTCTTTTTTGGTGTTTCGCAATTTTTTTATGGCCCTCTTTCTGAAAAGGTGGGCCGCAAAAAAGTTGTTCTTTATGGCCTTTCATTGACGATTGTCGGAAGCATTGTCTGTATTTTTTCTCCCAATATCGGAGTTTTGATAGTAGGACGGTCCATCGAGGGGCTTGGTGTCGGAGCCGGCGCTACTATGATGAGAGTCATTCTTCGAGATCTCTATATAGGGGATGAGCTTGCTAAAAAGGGATCTTATATCGCTACTGGTACCGGAGTTTTTATGGCAGGGGCTCCGATCATCGGAGGTTATATCCAGGATTTCTTCGGTTGGAGGTTCAATTTCGTTTTTATCGTTCTTTATACCCTCATGGGGATATTGATCGTTTCTAAGTTCCTTCCAGAGACCATCAAGGAGCTCAATCCCCATGCGATCAAAGCCAAAAATATGCTGAATAAGTATTTTCTCCTGATCAAAAGTCCTATCTTCATGGGATATGCAGGATGCGGATGTCTCACTTTTTCAGGATTGGCGGCTTATTTAGCAATTAGTCCCTTTCTGTTTCAGAATGTCATTGGGATCACACCTGTGCAATATGGCTGGCTTGCTCTCTTTATTGCAACAGGGCTTGCAAGTGGCGGTCTTGTGAATAGTTTGGTAATCCGTTATTTTGGACGGCATAAGCTTTTGAAGTTTGGGACCCTTCTTCAGATACTCGCAGGCATTGCAATGCTTGTACTTGGAATTTTTAGATTCCTAAATATTTGGAGTGTCATGATTCCTATGCTCACGTATATGTTCGCCGCGGGCTTCGTATTTACTAATGCTTTTGCTGGAGCCTTTCATTTTTTTTCAAAGATGGCTGGATTCGCTGGTGCGATCTATGGTGGTTTGCAGATTCTCGGAGGAACAGTTGTCACCATCATTATGGCTGCGTCTCATGCAAGAAATCAGATCCCTCTTGCGATCACTCTTTTATGTATCGGAATCTTTAGCTATTTCCTACAAAAATTAGGGCACCAATTCACTCTGAAGAAAGATGTTTGAAAATAGATTGAAAGACTTGTTTAGATAACAGTCTCCGCAGTTCCAACACTCCACAACATGTGACAAAAGATAACAAGGATAGGATTAAAAGTTTAAGAATTTTTTTCCTGTTGGCAAAAGTTGCCAGTTATTGCTGGTTTTTGATCCCGAGTGGGGGAAATTTGGGGAAAAATTGGGAAAAATTTCTGACTAAGATGTAATTAGGAAATTCCTGCAGATTGAGGACCTCGATTGAACTGCCGATACTCTTCCAATATTTTACGAAATATAAATTGCAACTTAATCACATAAGAAGGGAGCAAGCTCCATTCAATCTGAATAAAGTTATCTGGATTCATTTTCAATAAAGTATCTAGTCTTATAGTAATCTTCCAACCATGATAAGGATCACGAATTTGTGCATTTTTGTCTTCTAAAGAGATTGCATCGAGTACGATCGCATGGCCGCCAATCTTTGGATCATTAATTCCTAATTTCCCCGACCCATTTTCTTTTAAGAGCTCGAAAAGCTGCTTAGCAACATTTTCTTCATTGAGTCTAGTAATTTTTGGCTTAAAGCCCGCCTCACCAATCCAATCAAGCGCTTGCTCATTCGTTGCCAAATCAATCCTTTCGACCGCATCAAAATTTGGTTTGCCACCTCTATCTAGGATTAACATCGCTACACACGTTGGGACACAAGATCGAGTCGCTTGCTGCAAAATGACATGCTCTCCAGATTTTGTAATTCCAATGGCTTGCTCGACCTGTTCTCCTATAGAATCTACATTTTTGCATGTCTTGTCAAAGGGATTGGACAAGTACTTGATTGGGTGAATCCCTAGAATATCTTCTTTTTTAATAAATTCTGGTTTTCCATAAATTGAGACAAATTTACCATTCGGCCCGAAAGCGCATTTACCAGTTACAGGAGGGTGACGACGCTTGGGTTTAGTATATTCAATTGCTGAATACCACTTGTGCTTTTCCATGTATGAATTTGAACATTTTGATAAAACTAAGCCCGTGAGGGTTGAAAATAAGGTGACAGGAAAAGCTAAAAGAAAAATATTAAAAATAAGAAATCGATGAATCCTACTGACCAATTCTTCTTGCGCATACTCAAATTTTCTATCAACTTTTACAATTCTCCCACAGGATAACCGGAGTGGTTTCAGCAAGAAATCTCCTGCTTTTTCAAAAAAATCTTTGGAATTGTTAGAAACTGCAAATTCAATTAACATTTATTAATGCACCAATTATTGGTTATTACCATAATACTTGTATTAATGATTTTTTTTCAATAAAAAAAGCACTTAGAAATTTAACTCTAAGTGCCTCAGTTACATAAACTCCGGATGCAAGATTCGAACTTGCGACCAATGGATTAACAGTCTCCTTCATTACAACTCTCAACAACATTCCACAAAAGATAACAACAATAGGATTAAAAGTTTAAGAACTTTCTCTCTGTTGCCGAAAGTTGCCCAGAATTGCTGATTGTTGTGGCCAGTGGGAAAAAATTGGGAAAAATCTCTTTTATAAATGTGATTCTTTCTAAGAAAGGCCCATAAGTTGGATACGAATGACAAGGGCAGGGCAATCGCATGAAGAAATTATTTGTCATAGT
>JAAKFC010000170.1 GCA_011065225.1 Chlamydiota bacterium | reverse complement strand
AAAAGGGGGCGAAGAGTTTTTAAATTGAGAATTTTAGCAAAAACAGTTCCCTCTAAACACTTGAAACTGGGATCTAAATCCATTTTTCCAAAGAAGTGAAGGTCGGGGCCAGTCATTTGAAAATCTTCAATGGAAATGAGTCGACAGGAAGGACTGAAACGATATTGGATTTTTCCCTCAAGAGGGATTTCTTTTGGTCCTCCAGAAAATTGGGCTGCTCCTTCCCATCCATTGCGCTTTCTTGCACCCTCGAGAACAAAAGAAGTTTTCTCAAAAGGCGTACCAAAGGCAAACAATTTTTCACCCGCACAGTTAAAATGGATTGTTTGTTTTGTGATAGTCCCAGAGCCTATCACCTCGCCTTCCGAAAGAAGCGGAAAAAAAAGAGAAGCATCGGGAAGATGGAAAGTAAGGCTTCCTTCTGGAATCGTAAAATCAGGGTTAATTTTCCCCTCCATTCGGACAAAAAGATCATCACCCTCTAGGAGAAATTGCGAAATTTTGATCGGTTTGTTTTTTTCAAGATCAATCCGCCCCTTTGCTATGCCTTCGAAAAAAGCTCCCTTGTAGTTGCCTCGATGCATTTTGAGATGCGTGATCTCCAAATGCTTTTTAAAAAGGGAAAAAACAGCAAAGCGAGCTTTGATGGTATCAAAGAAAACGATTTGATTTTCCCATTCTACGCTCACATTTTTCAATTTCCATTCAAAAGGGAGATTGCCATCGAGCTTTTGAATAGAAAGCTCAATTCCATGTTCTCTTGCATAAGAGATGACCATTTTCTTGATTTGGTGTTTGACAAAAGGAGTTTGCATAAGCAGCACGGCGCCAAAAGTCAAAACAAAAAAAGTGAGAAGAATACGTATAAAAATCTTCAAAACGTCTGTCCTAAGCTCACAAATATCCACCAGTGAGGATCAATTCCCTCTCGCCTATTCAATGGAAAAGCCACATCAAGGCGAAGAGGGCCAAAAAACGAATAATAACGGACCCCAATACCCACTGACTTGCGCCATTTTCCCTTAAAAGTAGGCAGCTGATCTAAATATACATTCCCCATATCAAAAAAGGGGACAATTCCAAAAGATTTCCAAATGCGGAAGCGGGGCTCTAAGCTGTAATAAATCGCAGATCTCCCCCCGATGGGTTTGTCATCTTCATCGAGAGGGGACACCGTAAAATATTTATACCCGCGCAAGTTGTCTTCCGAACCTCCAAAAAAGCGTTTGGGAACGGGAATTGCCCCAATCCCATTGCTAAAAATGGTTCCAATCGTCAACTTCTGGGCTAAAATTAAAAATTCATTGCGCCAAAAAGGGATATAGCTACTGAGAGTGAGCACTTGGGAATAATAGAAGTCTGAAACATCTTTAATATTGACTGCAGGAGTCCCTTTGTATTCGAGTCGTATTCCAGAAGTTGGATTGAGAAAATCTTTCACATTCGTCCAGCGCAAGAAAAGAGGTGCCTCGACAAGCAAAAAATTCCCATTGTCCACGCTATTGGAAACGATCATATATTCAACCTTAGCCCCTATGGAAAAAAAGAAGTTTGGATTGACTTGTCGATCAAAACGATTCAAAAAATTATAAGATTGCATTCGATAGGGTTTGATGGATTCATGCCAGGCTTGCGCCTGAATGATGTAATTTTGTCCCATACGATGAAAATTGGGAATGAGATAAGAGGCAATTCCTGAATGACTTCTCTGGGCAATATCAGCCTGAAGAAGGAGTTTTCTTCCAAGACCGCCCACATTGCGATTTTCCCATCCAAACGTTGCTCCAGGTCCAAAAGTCGTCTGGAAGCTCGCTCCCAAGCTGACAGACTTGTGTTTGGTTTCACATACCTCTATTTTCATCGGCAAAAGATTGCTTTCATCAAGAGTTTTAGAATGTGTGATATAAACTGAGCTAAAAAGCCCTGTATCTATCAGAGACTTTTGCGTTCCTTCTACTAGACAGCTATTGTACCAATCGCTTTCACACCATTGGATCTGTTGCTCAATCAAATAGGATTGGACCGAAGTATTGCCCTCAATCGTCGTAGGGCCAAAATAGGCGAATGGTCCCGTATCAATTGTGATCAAAACTTTCACACGGTTGGTTTTGCCATCGGCAATGATCTCTCGATTCTCAATGACAGCAAGAGGATAGCCCCGTTCAGAGAGAAGATGAAGTGCGCAAAGCTCACTATCGAGAATTTTTTTGGTATCGGCTGGATCCCCAATGGTGATACCGATCTCTTCAGGTTTCAATTGAGGGCAGGCTTTAGATTGTGCATTCTTACAAATAATTTTAAACTGCTCAATCCTGTAAAGAGGACCCGGCCGAATGGAGACAATGACTTTGAATTCACGTCCCTCTTCCATGAGATGCATTTCCACTTCTGCTTCTAAATATCCATGGGCCCTTAAAATCCGGACGAGATCAGGAACGTCCGATTCTGCACGAAAGCGCAGAGCATTGATCGAAGAAGGATATTTTTTTCTTAGAGCTACAAGTTGGGAAGCAGAACGAAGTGCCTTAAGCGTTTTGGGATCATCGACCCCCTCAAAATCAACTGAATAAGAGATGCCCGCCGCCCAAAGGGATGCGGGCATTAAAAAAACAATTGCCGACTTTTTTCCGAAGGACGCCATCACAAGATATAATGGCCTCCTAGAGAGTAAAAAGCAATCCTAGGTGAATATGGAAGGGATGGATCCGTGAAGAAGAATTTCCTTTAGGGGCCACCTATTCAAACATATTTCAACCCGTGATTGACATTCTAGAGATTTTTCCGTATCCTATTCATCATGTGGATTGCAAGCAGTCTTTCAATACTTGGTTTGTTTCTCATCTACCTCGAGTTTTTTATGCCTGGGGGGCTGATCGCTATTTTGGGGGGCCTTCTTATCGTAGGCGGAGCAACCTATTTTTCTTCTCTCGATGTAGCTATCGGATATAAAGTCATCTATTTTGCTCTTACTTTTGTTTCTGCTGCACTCACATGTAAGCTAGCTGTCTGGGTCATTCGGAACCAAAAAAAAGATCAATTTTTTCTTCAGAATAGCCAAGAAGGTTTTGTCGCGGGGACATTTGATAAAGCCCTTGTGGGACAAGAGGCAGAAGCTTCCTGCGATCTCAAGCCATCTGGCCATGTTCTCATTGGAGAAATGCGCCATCAAGCGATTTCTGAAGGCGAATACATCGTCAAAGGAAGTAAAATTGTAATCTCAGGTGGGCAAGGCGCCTACCTCATCGTAAAGGAGAAAAAATGAACATATACCCATTTTTAGCTGATCAAAGCGGAGTCTTGTGGGGAGGTGGAATTCTCATCCTCGCTTTTTTCCTCTTTTTTGTTCTTATTGTTCGTTATATCAGCCTCTGGTTCCAAGCTTTTGTCTCAGGAGCACCCATTTCCCTTTTCAATATCATTGGGATGAGTATGCGTAAGATTCCTCCTCGCATCATTGTGGGGACAATGATCAATTTGACGAAAGCAGGAATCAAACAAGT
>JAAKFC010000017.1 GCA_011065225.1 Chlamydiota bacterium | reverse complement strand
AAATAGGTGATGGGTTCTTCATTGAGTTTGTTTTCCTCTCTTCCAGCATGCACAGGATGATAGGAAAGAGCGCCTGGAAGAGAAGGCAAAGCAATCCACTCGGGATCTTTCGTAAAGAGGACATTGAGAGCTTCTACTAGCTGGGGGCTACTGCGAAAATTGGTATCGAGAAATGCTTTATTTTCAATGCCGAGTGCACTAGCTGCTTGCATATAGGTATAAATGTCAGCACTTCGAAAACTATAGATCGATTGCTTGGGATCGCCTACGAGATAGAGCAAATGAGCGGGCAAGAAAAGTTTTTCGAAAATTTGCCATTGGATGGGGTCGGTATCCTGAAATTCATCAACGATGACTGCTTTGTATTTTGCGCGCACTTTTTCCAAAAAGGCCGGAATTTCTAGCGCTTTTCTCATCTTGCGCAAGAGGTCATCAAAGGTGGAATGATCGCCTCGCGTAGCTTTCACATTCCATCTTTCTCGGCACTCTTTGGCAATCCTTCGGATCATTTCATCCGTGTCGCGTACAACTTGCAAGGGAGGAATGAGTTTCGTTTGCAAGGTATGGAAAAAACCGCTTTCTTCTTTGAGTTTTTCAAAAAACCAAATTTTTTCCTCTGAGAGAATCGCCGGATCTTTGTGCTCTAAATAACGGGCAAACTTTTCCACTTGGGGTTTGTGCTTTTCAAATTTCATTCGCTTGTAGCGTGGGGCAAGCGTTTGGAAGTCCTCCCAGAGCTCTTCAAATGTTTTTACCGGAAGATCGGGCAAAGTGTAGGGCTTTGGATTTTCGCATTTTTCCATTGCATCGATAATGCGTGCAATCAGACGATCGATGTTATAGCGCATCTTTTTTAGAAGAGCAGTCACATCGCCAGAAAACTCTTTGCTCCCTGTGCGAAAAAAATCTTCCACAACCTGCCGCATTTCAGCTAAATGATCAGGCTTGTCGGGACTTGTCATCTTGACAGGCGCTTTTGCTTCAAAAGCAAATTCTGAAAGCATCTGATGGCAAAAGCCGTGGATGGTAAAAACTTGGATCTCATCTTCTATCGGACCTTCGAGTTTTGCTCGGATCCTATCTTTCATTTCACGCGCTGCTTCTCGAGTGAAGGTAACAGCTAGAATCTCTGGCAAAGCCATGGGCTCTTTGCCTTCCTTTAGGAGTCGCACCACGAGATGTTCAATGGCAAAAGTTTTGCCTGTTCCAGCTGATGCTTCCAAAAAACGGCTCTGAAAGATATCGAGATTGGGGTCTAAAATGTCAAACTTCTGCAAGAGTCTATCCCGAATTAAAGGTTTTTTTAGATTGAGTAGATTTTTGTGGCAGTTTTTGATCAATTTTTGAGGGCAATGTGTAAACACATGGCCGAAAAAATTGATCGAAAAGGGGCCAAAAAGATGCCAATAAAAGAAAAGCTTCAATTCGGGATAGACTCATAGACCCTCCCAAATAGTTTTTGCAAGATATCACTCCAATTCTGCTGGATGATAGAGGCATTTGGCATTGGATCGCGGAAAAAGAGATAGGCAAAGGTCTCATCGCCCACTCGTTTCAAAGCTTTTTGCAAATCTCCATCTTGCAATAGTGCTTTTGCAATAGAGGGAACAAGAGGCGAAGGATGCTTGTGAGAGAGTTGAAAATAGGTGAGATATTCTTCGAAGTTTCCCTCTGGTGTAAAAGTCGTATGGTCTTTGGCAAAAAGCAGCGGCAGACCTAAATGCTGCATCACAAGCGCTTGCGGCCAAAAACGGATCTGGTCTTCGATTTGATTTTTTCCTCGGACGAGTAATCCTTTCGAAGTGAAGAGCTCTATTTTGCCTTTGAGGCGCACGGGGCCGATTTCTAAATCAATTTTTTTGCTTTCTAAATCACCCCTGTCAATACCAAAGGCTTCCATGGCTAAATGCCATTCTTCCACTTCTCTTTGGATTTGCTGCTTTGCAAGAGGCTCTAAAAGATGCACTGGCAGCTCAGCTTCTGAAGGGATCCCTTGTAAAGCCGCTCGAACCAATTGGTACTTGGTGAGAGGATCGAGTAAGAATTCTCGCTGATCGACTTTGCCAAAATCCGGATAGACACCAAGAACCTCATGCAAATAGTACCGCAGAGGATGGCGAGCAAATTTGAAGAGTTTTTGCACATCGATATCCATGGGGACAAGTTTCGGGATATCAATAGGGACAGGCGTAAAAAACTCAGGAATGAGCGGGGGTTTAGGTTGCTTTGAGGAGTCATATACTTGCCGTGTATGAGGAACAATTTCTGCTCCATCAAGTGCGGACAGAAGTTCTTGCACTACAAAAGAAACCCCCTCATCGCAAAGATGAGAGATAGAGAAAACCTCTCGTGCAGAACAAAGAGCTTGTAAAAACAGATAGCGATCTTTCTGCGGAATGGTGGGACGAAAATCCTGCTCCCCCATGTAAAGCGAGGCATTTGTTTCTACACGTGGAAAAGCTTCTTCTTGCATGCCAATGAGAAAAATAGCTTTGCTCGGCTGTATACACCCTTCTGAAAAAGCTCCAAATCGAATCGCCTGCAAATGGGGAGCTTGGTGGCTTTTGCTTTTCTTCTCCAAAAAATACTCAAGCACCCTTTCCACTCCTTCATAGGGAACTTTTTCTCGATCGAGATGATCACAAACGGCCGCCATTTCAGTGAGTTCTTTATAAAGGTCATAAGAGGGGTCGATTGCAAAATAGCTCTCAAGCAAACAAGCAAAATAACGGAGCCAAGTGGGAATGGTCCAGAGAGTCCCATCATAAAGGGGCGCTAAATCATCTACTAAAGAATAGATGAGCTGATAGAACTGGTTAAACTCTGCCATTTCTGCAGGACCAACGCCCTGCACTCCATCCGAATGTCCAAGGCCTTGCAATAATCTACCCAGTCCATGTTCCCATGTCCCTTCAGCTGCATTGGCATGGATCTGCTTTTCTGAAAAATCTTTTAAATAGAAAGTTTTTCTTTGTGCCTTTGAAAAACCCCATCGAACGTGGACTTTTTCCAACCACTTTCTAACGAGGGAAACATCGATCTTCAATTTTGCGAGAACTTGCAAGACCTCTTCAAGTGCAAACCGCTTTTTGGGGAGATCGATCATTTTGGCAAAAGCTTTTGCAATTGGATCTTCTTCCTCGCAAGGGATATCTGAAATCGAATAGGGCACATCGCTAAAGACTGCATGAATATAGGGAACATAAGGGGAAATATCGGGAGCAAAGACCTGAATTTCTTTGGGCTCTATTCCTTTTTTGCACAAATGCAAAATCTTATCTTTGAGAATTTCTATTTCATGAAATTGGGAAGTTGCTGAACAAAAGACAAGTGTTTCATCAACATGGCGCCTTGAATAACAACCGGAAAGGATATCATTTTGGAGGTTTTGCAAAGTCCCTTCCCCTTTTGCAGGGACATAATATTCTTGAGTTGGGACATCGCCCTCTTCTACCATGAGAAAGAATTTGCGTCCCATTTTGCCCCAGCTAGCAAGCAGAGGATTTTGTTCTGCAAAGCTCTCTTCAAAGATATCCAGTTGCGCTCGTGGAACATTTTTTTGCAAAAACTTCCGTTCTTTAGGCGTATAAAAATCACCCCAAAAAATTTCACAAGGCGAAAAAAGATACATTTGGGCGCCAAGTTTCTGAAAAAAAGAAAAATAAACCTTCGGAAGGAAAGAAAAGCCAAAAAGATGGATTTTCCAGTTCGTCTTTCCTAGAGTTGGAACTGACCAATTCCATTTTTCCCAAAGCATCTCTTGCCATTTGGGTAGTGGTTTTTTCCCAAAAACGGCATAACGCAAAAAATATTCGGCCAGCGCATTGCAAAAAGGGCCAATCCGCCCCATCCTTGTATCCTTTTGAAAGTAGCTCGATAGTTCTGGCTCTTCATCGATGAGTGGGATTAACTCGTGCTCCAAAAAAAGAGAGAGTTCTAAATGACTGGGCAAATTTTTTTTTGTAACTTTGGACCACCCTTGCGCAAGATTTGCAATTTGCAACCCCGCAGCCACTTGTAAATCGGGATCTCGCCCCAAAGCCTGCAGAAGATAGGTTTTCAGCCCCAAATGAGGAACAATCACAAGCCTTTTTTCAAAAGGACCTGAGCCTGGAGGATAAAGGTTCTCTTTGAGAACTGGGATCAGTTCCCCGAGATCATTGCTAAAATGAATTTGTCCTTTTGTCATGAAGTGGTATGATAGCTCCTATGGTTAAATATTTGCAGAAACAATCTGCTAAAATCCATCAATTTTTATCCAAATTTCCCGGTTTTGCCAACCCGGAAAAATATTCACTCAACTTTTTGAATTCAGCCCAGTTTTGTGGAGCTCTCAATGATAACATCTATAAATTCGTTCTGATTTTCTACCTCATCCAGCTCAAAGGTCCCGATCATGCCAATACAATTCTTTCCATTGCGGGCGCCGTTTTTGTGATTCCCTTTCTCCTTTTCTCCTCCGCGGCAGGAATCTTGGCTGATAGGTTGAGCAAAAATCGGATGATCATTTTCATCAAAGTCACTGAAATCCTAATCATCCTTCTTGCGATTGCAGCTTTTGCCTTCAAAATCACGTGGGGCAGCTATGCGCTGCTTTTTCTCCTCGCGACACAAAGCGCCGTCTTTAGCCCACCCAAATATGGGATCATTCCCGAACTAATCTCCAAAAACAAAGTCTCTAAAGCCAATGGCCTCATCACCTCTTTTACTTATCTAGCCATCATTTTTGGAACTTTTCTCGCCTCATTCCTCACTGAATTGACCAATCGCAACTATGTATTAGTGGGATGCTTTTGCCTTTTGATTTCTTTTGTCGGTTTCTTCAGTAGTTTCGGGATTAAGCACACCGAGTCAATGGGATCGCAGAAGAAAGTCGATATCTTTTTTGTGCGTGAGATTCTTCGCACTCTCTCTGAATGCAAAGATCAAAAACATCTGCTCGCCTGTATTTATGGAGGTGCCTATTTCCTTTTTGTAGGTGGCTTTACACAGCTCAACATCATTCCCTTTGCAATCAGTTCTCTTGGCCTCACAGAAGTGGCGGGGGGCTATCTCTTTTTGACGACGGCGCTCGGGATCGCTTCAGGGGCATGGTCTGCGGGAAAAGTCTCTAGAAAACACCACATTGAACTCGGGCTCACCTGTTTTGCAGGGCTATTCATTGCCATTTTCTTTTTCGTACTTGCCGCATCTTCTTTCAATATTGTCCTTGCCGTTATAGCTCTTTTCTTTATTGGTTTTTCTGGTGGAAATTTCATTGTTCCCTTTGAATCCTTTATCCAACTCTTCAGTCCCGAACAAAATCGATCCCACGTGATTGCAGCTGCGAATTTTTTGAGTTTTATCGGAGTCCTCATTGCTTCTTTTGCTCTTTTCCTTTTCAACGAAGTCTTCAACTTTACCGCAGCACAAAGCTTCATTGTGATGGGAGTACTCACTATCATTTTCACCCTCGTGCTATTCGTTCGCCTCTCCGATCACGTTCTTTCTTTTAGTGCCCGAAATATTTTACGCACTTTCATACCTGTCAAAGTCAATGATTTGAGCCTCGTGCGCAGGACAAAAAATCCGCTGCTCATGCTCGAGGATGCGACTCTTTTTAAGGCTTGGCTACTCACGAGTGCCCTTCCTAATGTGCATCTTCTCTTTCCTCAATATAAAACGCGCAGCTTTCCCTGGTTCCAGCGAGTGTTCTTTTCACTGCATCGGATTGAATCTCCCCAAAAGTTTGAAACCCTTGTCTCCAAAAGCAGGCGTTTCCGCGATCCCGATATGATTCCATGTATCTATCTGAACAAGAAAAAGCCCGTCCCTGAAAAACAGATGTTTTCGATCAGAACGATTTTCACTCGTAAATCTTATGAAGTGGTCTCCGTCAACATTGAGCGCGCCCAAAGCAATTGGCACATCCGCTTTTCGAAATAATCCTTAAAAGAAATCCCACTTCCGTCATATTCTAAACATTCCACTGCGAGGAATGTATGAACCTATCCGCAAATTCCATTTATGATCTTCCATTATCTTTTTGTGATCTTTTAAAGAGAATTTTTTACCAATATTCACGAATATTGCTTTCAAAATTCTCTGTAAAATCTCTTCAAAAATCTAAAGAAATCTCAAAAAACGTACTTTACGGATAGGTTCATGCAACTACTGATCTATTCCCTCTTACTTCTTGTATCCACCCTTTTTTCAAACGAAGCATCCACTCCGATGGAACTTGCTTCTCTTCAAGGTGATTCTAGTTCGCTGATCTGTGGGTGTGTAAGTGCAATCACAGGTGACTTCATTTATAGGCAGAATGATATTGAGATTAAGGGAACAGAGCCCATCCCCATCCATCGAACTTACATCAGTTCAGAAATCAAAAATCCCAACCTTAGATGGCACCTTCTTTACCACGGAGGCGCTACAGCAACAGTAATAGGCCCAAGCATTTTTGTTTCTATGCCGGAGCCAAATGGAGTATTTCTCCTCTATAAACCAATTGAAAAAGTTGTCGATATTGAAGAATTAAGAAAGAAGAAAAATGTTCCCATTCAGACGCCTGTTATTTGTCATCCAGCAAAAAGTAGTTTTCAGTCTGGGATTGTCAATCGGCCAGGCAATAGCCCCGTTAGAAATAAGGTGGAATTTTCAAACCAAAAACTCAAAGTGATCCAGCCTGATGGATCTTTTAGGCTTTATCATAAATGTGCCGAAAAGGATTCACAATCTACGCAAACCATCTTCTACTTGCTCAACCAAGAACAACTTTCAAATGGTCAGAGAATCCACTACAACTGGAATAAAAAGAGAAAGCTGGAGAAAATTTGGACGACTAACCCTT
Organism: Chlamydiota bacterium; assembly: GCA_011065225.1. Taxonomy (GTDB): domain Bacteria; phylum Chlamydiota; class Chlamydiia; order Chlamydiales; family Rhabdochlamydiaceae; genus Sacchariniichlamydia. The sequence continues at coordinate 8,465 of JAAKFC010000017.1, read as the reverse complement.
CAGGATCCAAAACTTTTGCAACTACAAAAGTCAAATATGCAGATGCTCAAATGAAGATTCTCACTTCAGATCATCACGAACTAACTTATGAATTTTCTGAGAAAGAAATCCCAAAAAAATATCGAAGAGGCTCCAAGAAAGGCCGTTTTCTCAAAACAGCAAAAACGACTGACTACCCCAAAGAAAAACTCAAAAGAAATAAAGAGCTTCTCCTTGAAGAAAGAGCCTTTCCTGATAAACGGATCCTTGGCCTTGAATATGATAAAGAAGGACGAGTTTCTAAGATCAAGTATCCTAAGAACATTCATTATCGCCTAGAATACTATCCGAATAGAGGCCTGACAATCGCAATTGCACCTAATAGAGAACAAACCCATTATTACTTCGACCCCTCCACGCTTCGATTGGATAAAATTAAATATTTAGATCAGGGAACAGGCCACCTCAAAAGCGAAATCTTCACATGGAACAAAGAAGGCTATCTACAGTCCAAAAAAATTCTCAATAAAGAGGAAACACCACTTTTGAGCATTTTTTATGCATATGATTCCCTTTACAACCTAAAAAAGAAAACCCTCACGGGCAAAATTTCCTGCCAAAATGCAGAAGAAGAAAGCTACAGCACTGACTATTCCTATGACACACTAAACCGGCTCGCCCTTGAAAGAGAAGAAAATGGCCTGACCACATCCTATTCCTATTTGAATACAACAACCCTTCCCACTAAAAAATGCATCTCTAGACATGGGGTCACTATCAAACGCACCCTATACGAATACGATCAAGACAATATACTCATCCGAGAAATTATCGATGATGGAGAAGATTTTTCAGAGAGAAAAATAAAAAAAATCTACCCGCGCTCATCTGAGCCCTATTATGGCCTGCCAGAGGTAATCGAAGAATTTTACCTGGAAGAGTCAGAAGAAAAACTCATCAAAAAAACCCAACTTTTTTATGACAGATGGGGAAATATTGAGAAAAAAACGATTTTCGATGCGAATGACACAGAAAGATACACCCTGGTCACTCAATACAATGAAAAAGGACAAATTGTACGCGAGTGGGATGCATGTGAAAATCTTACCCAGTACAAATATGACAAAAATGGCAATAAGATCCTAGAAATTACACCCCTAGGACTCACGATTCAATATGAATATGACTCTTGTAACCGCCTAGTCAAAAAAACCGAATCAAGTCCCACGCAAGAACATGTGGCAAACTATAAGAATTATGGATACAAGGATCAACCCTCTGAGATTATCGATCAATTAGGTGGATGCACTCGAAACACCTACGATTCCTTTGGAAATCTCATAAAAACAACCGACGATCGAAATGCCACTGAGACTTATGAATACAATATCTTAGGCCACCAAATCTCCACAACAGATCCACGCCACCACAAAACAACCACAGTTTATAATATCTATGGCAGTCCGCTCCTTATCGAGTATCCTGATAATACAAGTGAGACATTTACCTACAATCTAGACGGCACTCAAGCAACTCACACCAATCAAAATGGCATCACAACAAAATACTTCTATGATGAATTTGGAAACATTGCGCGAGAAGAAATTTTTGATCAAACCGAAAACCTCATTGGAGAAATTACTCGCAAATACAATGCCTTCCACCTCCTAGAGGAAACAAATTTAGAAGGTTACAAAACTACCTATGAGTACAATGCATCGGGACAATTAATGCGCCAAACCTATGAAGGCCAAACCACAACTTATGCTTATGATTCCTTAGGCAGACGCATCCAAGACACCACTGAAGATTATACCCTCGAAAAAACCTATGACCTACTCAATCGCATCATCAGCGAGCGAGAATTATTCAATACAGAAACCCTCACAGAAACTCACATCGAATATGCCCCAAACAACCAGCACAAAACCGTCACCAACTTTCCCAATAACAAACCCGCAAGCACTTATACAGAATACGACGCCTTCGGAAGAGAAATAAAGACAATCGATCCCCTAGGACATGAAACGACGACCCAATACATCTTTGGCAACAAAACTCTCAAAAAAATCATAACCGAGCCAGGAAATATTCAAGTTACTGAAACATACAACAGCTTGGATCAGCTTCTTTCCATTGAGAAACAAAACCTCTACAGACAAACCATCGCACTTACCCGATATGACTATGACCTCTCTGGAAACCAAATCCTAGAAGAAACCACGATCTACAAAGACACCAGTGCAACATCGACACATACCGTCCAATGCACCTATGACTCCCTGAACCGCAAAGAAACTGAAACAGAATCATCTTTAAGAACTGCGAAGTACACGTATACTCCAACTGGCCTCCTTCACACCTTCGAAAAACCCGATGGCATACAACTCATACACACTTATGATGCCTTGGGTTATCCCCAATCGCTCATCTCTTCAAAAAATGACATCCACTACGTCTATAGCTACAACAGACTTGGTTATCTGATCTCCTCTCGAGACCTCATTCATAATACACAAACCAGTCGCATCGTTGACCCGCATGGAAATATCCTCCAAGAAACCCTTGCCAACGGCTATATTCTAACAAGCGAATATGATAGCCAAGGGAGCAGAAGAAGTTTGGTCCTTCCCAATAACAAAACTATTTCCTATTCCTATCAAGGCCCTTATCTGGATACCCTTTCTTGTGGCAACCTCTCCTTCACATACTCCTACGACCATGATGGTAATCTCATCGACAATACACTCACCACACTCACCTATGATTCCCTTTCTCGTCCCGAAATTCTAGAATCCCCACACTTTTCACAACAATGCACATTTGATCCCCGTGGCAATATCACATCCATACAATCGACACAGCAGCTCAGAGAATTTACCTACGATGACCATGATCACCTCAAACAAGAACCTAACCACATCTACTCTTATGATTCCCTCCATAATCGAATTTCTAAAAACAATGCCTCATACAACCTAAACTCTCTCAATCAAATCCAGTCTCCTGATCTCGAATACGATCCTAATGGCAACCTCATTCGATCTGGTGATACATACTTTTCTTACGATTCCCTCGATCGCTTAATCGAAGTAAAGACGCCCACCCAAAGCTTCACCTACGTCTATGACAGTGAACACCGCCGATTATCCAAAAATAATACCCACTACATTTGGGATGGAAATCACGAACTTGGAACCCTTGATGAGTATCGCATCCTTGGACCGACACCTACTGCTGAGATTGCCTCTGCCATCATCCACTATATCAATGATGAGCCTTATCTCCCCATTCACGACCTCCAAGGCAACCTCATCCAACTGCTTACTCCTGAAAGAGAGCTAGCTCTCGAGCAGGACTTCACAGCTTTTGGTGAGGGCCAAAGTAAACTCTCATGGGGATTTAGCTCCAAACGCCATGATCCGGAAACAGGCCTCATCTATTTCGGCCGTCGCTTCTACAATCCCACTCTTGGACGATTCATTACCACAGACCCAGAAGGTTACACAAACTCTGCCAATCTTTATGCCTACTGCCAAAATAATCCCCTCATCTACCAGGATCCTTATGGACTGATGATTGCAAGTCCGACAATAAATCTCCTGCTTGATGAAGATATGCATCAGGCCGCAGCAGGAATGATTCATGGAATCACCACCCCTGTGATGAATACGGGATATGAGCTCACAAAATATACAGATTTTTTCGCAACCAGTCTTTTGCACCCCTTTACGAATAATGGGCTTTCATTAACAGAGACATTGCAAGCTAAAGATATGTATTGGGAACAAGAAAAAGCATTCAGTTCCCACACCCTGCGAAATATGCTTGGTGGGGATTCACAAAATCCCTATTTCAATCTTTCCCAAAGCAATTTTAGAGCCTCTGCAGATCTCGCCTTGATAATGACCCCTTTTGGGAGAGTAAAAACTATTGGGAGTGCGGCTTCTAAAGCCCTCACTGCAAGCAAAATTATCCCAGAAGCGCCTTCTACTCTAAAGGCGATGAATGTATCGAGGAGGATTTTCCAGTCCAATAAGACAAGCTATTCAATGAAGTTTAATCCAACTTTAAATCGCATTAAATCAATGTTAATAAGTGCACAGGAAAAATATAAAGGGAGCACTCGTGTTGGGTATGCTTTATCTAAACATGCTGGGAGAAATCCAACTACATGGGGGAAAATTAAGGGTCCTATGAAAGATTGGAATAAATCTGGATTAGCTCATTTAAAAAACATTTACAGATCAGAAGGAAGTTTTGAACTTGTAAACAACCCTAAAACAGGTCTTGTTTTTTTTGAAAAAAGGTTGAATGATGGAAGAGGTTTAAGGCTAAATCAAGACTACACCTTTAAAGGGTTCATTGACTAATGAGTGAATTAATAGAAATCGCATTTGAAAACACATCGAAAAAATCAATTTTGGACTTCTTTAATGAATTTATTGATTCAGAAAATCTATTGAACTATCACTTTACAAACAAAGAGAAAACAATAGAAGGAACAGACGGCCTGTTGGATTTAATAAATAAACCGAACCACGACTTTAATTTATTTATTAATTTAAAAAAAATTAAAACTGATCATTTTTTTTCATCCTATCCTTCATTAAATATTATCAAAGAAAAAGGGTGCTATGATTTTATTCTTATTCTTGACCTTGATAAAACAAAATCATCCCACTTGAAAATTACCGAAGGATTATTCGCGTTTTCAAAAGAATTTGCTACTAAATATAGTGTTGAAATCTTCTATGCTGGACTTGAACCTGCAATTGATAGCGAAACAAGAATTTTTACAAAGCACAAACTTGGACCTATTACTATAACGTGAAGTTTTCATCCCCATATCAAGAAAGTCATCTATACAGATCATGATTCAAAAATCGGAAATTTCACAAGGAGACCCTCAAATTTTTCAACTGCGACGAGCTGCAGTGTTCATAGACACAGCATTAGGATTATCGGAAAAAATGCTGAATTGGTAATTATTCCACAAACCCGTAAAATCATATCTTTAAATCCAACTTCATCAAAGAAACGAGAAAAGCTACTGAGAATTATCAATGAAAAAAAATCAAATTAAAACCGAAGAACTATCGCTTATTGAAATCTATAAAAACATAATCCCTTCTAATATAATTTATTCAATAAAATTTGAAAACTCTAAGCCAGCTATTTTTATATCAGAAGATAGCGCTGATTTGCTAAGAGATTTTTTTATTGCAAGGCAGCAAGAAATAGGTTTTAATATTAATTATGAACTTACAAAAGAAGGTAAAATATTAGAGCATCTTATCGATAAGTTTTATTGTTAATATCATTAGTTCTTTTCATCAACCCCTACCTATCCCTACGACAGTGAACATCGCCGATTATCCAAAAACAATACCCACTACATTTGGGATGGCAACCACGAACTCGGCACACTTGATGAGTATCGCATCCTTGGTCCAACACCCAAACGCAGAAATCGCCTCCGCTATCATCCACTATATCAACGATCAGCCCCATTTTTAAATAAGATGGGTATTGCCCTAAATTTTATTTACCAAGAATAGATGAATTCGAGTTCATATTGCTTATAGCGACGGAATGGACCGATATCACTATCCAGTGTGATGGATTGGATGTAGCTATGTTGCATGTCGAGTTTGTCAGTGAGAAGCAAATCAAAGCGGATCGCAAACCCTCGATAATTGGTCTGCCCGCCTGCTGTTTTGGGAGTGGAGGGACCCTCGCCACCTATAGGGACAATCTTTTTGGTATAAAATCCTGATCGATCCGCATTGCCAAAGCCATTGCCAGAAATATCAAAATCAGGGATGGCTTGAGCTGCTACAACTTGATAATTGATGTCAAAAGCCCAATCCCATTGCTTGAGTAGTTGCCCAATGGATAATCCAAAATAAACAGACCAATTGGCCCGCGTATCATCCGAAATATCTAATCGCTTAGCTGCAAAATTCCAGAGAAAGGCAGAGTAAAAAAGACCAATTTTTTTGATCCTCTCAATGCGGAAACGATATCCGGCAGTGAGTTGAGAGATGATAAAATGAAACCGGTCATCGATTTCTTTTTTGTTGTAACTTTTCGTATCCCAATCGATGAGAGAGAATTTCGTGTAAAAGCCCGTTCCGGCAATATTGAGGAGCCCAGCTTCGCCAATATATCCAAAGTGGTTATTCCGCTCATTGATCACAAAAGGGCCAATGTGGAGATAAAAATCGCCCACCTTTTCAAAGGCATGGTCATAGCGAAAGAGGATTCCATCAAAAAAGGAGCCAAATTGTACTCTCGAATCAAAAATTGTCGTGAGAGAGCGACGACCTACTTCGATGTCTAACGTATAGTCATCTCCATCGAGAGTGCGTACACCCCAATAGCAACGTTCGAGAGTAATATGGTCGAGAGTACCATTGAAAATTCCTGCATCATCATCAAATTCTAGCTTTATGGCAGCCCAAGTCCTCTCAGTGCGGTAATCAAGCATGAGATTGAATTCGACATCAAAGGCTTGTTTCGGAAGTTGCCCTGTACCGGACCCTCGCAAGCTATTCCCATTTTTCGTTTCACGGGTGGCTTGAAATTCTGTACGAACTTCACCACTGAGAGAAAGATCTCCACCGACTTCTTTAAGCGAGATTTGCCTTTTGGTGTCGATCCATTCTTTGAGAGCACGAATATCCGTATCTTCAAGATCACGTCCTGTTTCTACCGTATCAGCAAATGCTGCTGAGGCCAATCCAAGAAGCGATGAAAATACAAGAGCTCGGCAAAGAGAATTCATTCTATTTTTTAATTTGACGTCAAACAAGAGAGTCTATCCCCTAAAATAATAAATGGCAATGAAGGGCCTTATGTTTCTATTTATGGCCCTTCTGAAAATAATGCCAGATTTTGGTAGAGCAGGTGGTTCGCTATTAAAGGATCCTTTAATAACGCCCCCTCAAACCCTTCACTATTAAAGGATCCTTTAATAACGACCCCAGCTATTAAAGATCTTTGCATTATCTCAACCCATTAGCTAGATGGTATATTCATAGGGTCTGAGGTAAATCCCCCAGGGTTCTTTAACCCTGCCATCTAAGAAATGCTCCCACTCGCGCATGGGAGAACCGGTGAGGCCAATCTTGTCAGTCCGCCAAAGCTCAAGCTCATTGGTTACTGGATTTACAAGGAAAGAGAAATAAAATTTCGACCAATTGGTGTCAGCAAAAATAAGAGGACGTGGAGGGGCGAGCTTTTTTTGCTCCATGAGACGGGCTACTTCTAGATGGAGGTCCTTGGAAGACGTTTTGTAGTGGGATAGGATGAGGTCATGGAGATGGCGACGGAAAGTGGGTTTATAGGGAGCGATGGCTTTTAATTTAAGATCACGAAAAAGTTCTTCTGCCTGAGTCGGAGAAATGAGGGGTAGGAGTTCATAAAGCCTAGCATCGATCTTGGGATCGGGGGGAAGTTGAGCGCGAAAATCGGTTATAGAAAGTGGCTCCTCGGACCTGAAAGAGAAGTCGAGCTCTTGAAGTAGAAGAAGCTGCTCATGAGGCTCAAGCTGGACAGCATTGTAGAAGGCTCTACGCGGCTCAATGATTTGATCCCGGACCCAAGTGTATGTAAAGCCAGGATCTTCCCATCCTTTTCGCAAGAGCTCTTGCCCAGGCAAGAGAGAAAAGGCATGAGTGGGCGAGGTCATGAGCATCCGTTTTTGGGAATCTTTGACAAAAGGGTCAGTGATGCTAGGAGGAAGTACTTTGAGGGTGTCGAGGATAAAGATTAAGAGATCTGATGGGCTCTCGACCCAGCGTGCTTCTTCGGAAAGAGACCCTTCGCGACGAAAATATGTTTTGAGGAGAGTTGGCATCGTACCCCCAGAAGTGTAAGCCCACGGTTTTTTTTCCATTTGTTCAAGGGGAAGTTTTTGCAGGGGCACCTGGTGGGCTTTGGCCATCCGGTAAAAAGAAGAGGTGAGAAATTCTTCTGTACTGACATGATGGATGATGGCAGTGAAGAGGTGTGTGATTTCTTCTTTTCCCTCTTCCCATTCACAATCTTCTTGGATGGGATGTTCAATGGCTCGGAAAAATTCTTTGAGCGCTTGAATGTACTCCGTAGAATTGTGGATAAAGGTCCAACTCCCCACATGACTTCTTCCATGCTTATAGAGCAGACGAAATCCAGCAGGTGCATCATCATAGGGGGTTGACAGTACTTCTTGCATCTCAGCATCATAGATTTCTTGAAAATGCTCTTGGAATTGCTTTACGATCTGTTCGAGTAAAAAAGGAAAAAAATTGGCAATGTTCTGTGTTTTTTCACTAAATTTATTGCGCAATTCTTCGCACGAATGCAAGTGATAGACCCGAACTTGATGTTCACCACGAAGACGCCTTAAATCTGCTTCTGATACAGCATTGCGCAAAAGCACTTCTGTTGTTCTGACTTGATCAAAAGCAATTTCATATTCAAGTTGATGACGTGAAAGC
>JAAKFC010000169.1 GCA_011065225.1 Chlamydiota bacterium | reverse complement strand
GGTTCCAGAGGCCCAACTGAGAAAAAATCTCTAGCCAGCATCTTGAAAGCAATGGCCCTCGGACCTCTCGCCAACTTACAGTTGTCTAAGGCGAGAGTATTCGATTCTCGCTCACCTCCAATAAAAAAGGGCTGGTCTTTCGACCAGCCCTATTGGAGGCGTTAGAGACGCATTCAGAACTTTTGATTGGAGCAGAATAAAGATCCCAAGTGTGTTGACTTCTTCTAATCGAACATAGAAAGTTAATGGGACTCACAGGTGATGGAACGAGCACCCTGGGAAAACAGAGGGGGGCTAATACGGATAACCGTTCATTTTCTTATTTTAATTTTTCAAGTAATATTATAGCTGTTTCACCTTTTTTATTAACATGATGAGGATCAATTCCTGGAGTTTCTAAAAGCGCATTCATAATGTTTTGACTGTTTATGCAAATGTTATATTCTTGATTATTAGTATAGCTACAACGAACCCTTTGTATAGCAAGTATAAGAGCTGTATTGCCATCCTTATCAGCATAGTTAATCGGTTTTGTTGCAAAACCAAAAAATGAACCCGTATTAATTTCGGGAGCCTGTAAAAGATTTTGCACTGTATTGAGATCATGTTCTATTACAGCCTCCATAAGAGCTGTTCTGCCATATTTGTTAACATGATTAATATTAGCGCCTGCCTTTAAGAGAGTTTGTATAATCTTTCGTCTCTGGTTCCAGCGAGATCTAGCGTGCTCCTGTGCTTGTGGACTAAATTCTGCAGTAGCACGAGCATGCTGTATAGCTATGATAAGGGGTGTGTCTTCATTCTTGTTTACATAATTAATGTCAGCTCCCCCTTTTATAAGTTCTTCTACTACGTCTGAATAACCCTCTTTTATAGCTACATCAAGAGCTTCATTAAGCTTCTTTTCTGCTGTTAGAAGTACCTTTACCATATTGGGACAATTATGTCTTACAGCATACATAAGAGCTGTACTTTCAATCTTCCAGTCACAGTCACCAGAAGTCCATGTGTAAGGAATTGGTGTATTAACATTAGCCCCTGCTTGTATGAGTTCTTGCACTTTGTCTGAACGATGTTCTTGTACAGCTAAAATAAAAGCTGCATCTAATTCCGTTATCGACATTTTTGAGTAGTCTTCTACAGCTAAATTTTCTTCTTTAGCATCGATTTGAACAGATCCAACCAATAATAATAACAAGCAAAAATATTTATTCGTTTTTTTCATAAGATTTCTTTGGTTTAAAAATTTGTATATTTTTATCAGGCCTCGTTCCCTTCCCTAGGGAAATATTCGGTCACTTGGATGTTGAAGGTGGAGAGACACGTTCAGGACTTTTGATTGGTATCATGTGGTGATAGAATCGGAATGTGTATACCAAAATGCGATTTTTTTTTACTTATAAAACAAAAAAAAGGGCATAAGTATTATTGGGGTAAGGTTTCCCATCGCACGAAACATTGTTACTTCACTTGTAATTCCGCTAACCGCCTCAGGGTGACCGATCCCATAGAATAGCGATAAACTACAGCATGTGATTTTTGCCGCTATGATTGCTGCTGGTGTTCCTGCCACTAGGAAACCAATTCCAGATGCGACACCAGTACCTAACATAATTACAGGCGACTTTTTTACTAAAGATTTTAGAACTTCTGTAAGACCATATTGATAAGCTTGTACTGCCATAAATCCCTCCGATTTGTTAAAGGAATATATCAGAAACTCTCTTTCCATGCCAACAAAGTCTTTTTCATTGCCATGAAGCGCTGAAAGGACTTTTTTAGCGCGTTTTCCATACTTCTTCCATTACGTAAAATTCCTCTTCGCTTTCCGCAAGCTTGTTAGAGCTTCCTCCAGGCTCCAGAGGCCCTCGGCCCATTCATTCCAAGATGCGGGCTGATCTTTTCCCTCATTTGGCCCTCTTCATCCTCACCAAACTTTGCAAATTTGCTCTGGTCTCCAAATGTCCTCCTAGGAAAAAATCTTTGTTCCTATCGGTGAAAGCACTTTGAAAACACCCTCTTAGTTTGTCTGTGAAAAAATCTTTAATGGGATAGGTGATCTTCCTGAAGAACTAAAATAGTAATCATTTCAATGCTTGCAGTCGTTTGTTTGTTTTCCGCATTCTCCAACAAGCAATAAGCCACAAGACACTCATTAGTTGGGACGCAATCAGATAACTTCTATAATGAGGAAAATGTTCAACAGGAGGCATTTTGCCGATTAGAAAGTAAATAGGTGTGCTCACAAGACTGAACATTGATGATATGAGTACAAAAGTGAGAAATTTGGTTCCCGGCTTTTTATAGATACAGCGATAAGAAATAATGGCGCAAATCCCAAGAGCGAACAAAGATGAACCAATACTTATATACCGAATAAGAGGAGGCATTGCAGGGGAGTTACTTGATATGGCTGGAAATGTCATAGCAACAAAGCTTATTAAATTGCATAGGATCCATACAATAAGCCACTGTTTTCTGGTTTTTATATCATTCTCGTTCATAAAAGCTCCCGTTTTGAAAATTCAACTCATTAACTATTTTATAGAAAAATCCAATGAATATTACTCGCAAAATGATTTTTGAAACAACTTTAAAAAAATAGTTTGTCGATAGACGACTTACAGTTGTATAAAGCGATCGCTTGATTCTCCCTATCTCCACCTCCAAAAAGACCCGACTATTGTCGGGTCTTTTTGATGGAGGTGGTTGGACGCGTTCAGAACTTTTGATTGGGAAGAACTACCACTATCATTTTTTCATCTCCCATCGGAAAATCCTTCGGATTTTTGCTCGAGCTCGAGCCAGCGTAGGTAGAGTTGTTCGATTTTGGTTTCCCCTAGGGCGATAGCAGTACAAGTTTCTTCGAGTCGTGCAGGGTTTTCCGTTATTAAGGGATCTTCAAGTAGGTGATTAAGTTCACGCATTTCTTCTTCTAGCTTGGCGATTTTTTCTTCAATTTCCTTGTGCTCTTTCTTTTCTTGATAACTCAGCTTTGGCCTACTAGATACTTCAGCAGGATTCTTTCTTTTTTTAGGCGTTTTCAGTGCTAGAGCGCTTTTTGCTGCTGATTCCCACTGCGCATAGCTCGCATACATGTCCGTACAGTCTAAATTTCCAAGAGCCAGGAAAATATTACAAATTCTATCAAGCATGTATCGGTCATGTGTAATAAGTACGACTGCTCCACGAAAATCTAGAAGGCTCTCTTCAAGTATTTCCAAGGTAGGAATATCGAGATCGTTTGTAGGTTCGTCAAGGAGAAGGACATCAGCTGGTTGTAGCATCAAGTTGGCAATGGCTATTCGTGCGCGCTCACCTCCTGAGAGCTCTCCAATAGGCAAATCGAGAAAGTCTGGAGAAAAAAGGAACCGTTTACACCATCCATTTACATGAATCGGTTTTTCGCGGTAGATTACGTAGTCGCCATTGGGAGATAGGGCGTCCCGAAGTGTTATTGAGTCTGGCAATTGCGCTCGATGTTGGTCGAAATAGACAACTTTTAGCTTATCGGCCCTTTTAATGGTTCCTTCATCAGTGGCTAGCTCATCTGCAATGAGGCGGAGG
>JAAKFC010000168.1 GCA_011065225.1 Chlamydiota bacterium | reverse complement strand
ACTCCGGATGCAAGATTCGAACTTGCGACCAATGGATTAACAGTCCACTGCTCTACCGCTGAGCTAATCCGGAATATACACATCTGAATTGAAGAATTGAAATTTTGCCAAAATCGGAGCCCTGAATTTTGAAGCTTCGAATCAGCTCATATTCAAGAATATGAGCGATGGAGAAGATTCGAAAGGCAGGGATTTTCGATGAAGGGAAAATCCAATTCTTCATTCACGATGTGTATAAAATGGCATTTTATGCAATAAGGGCTAAAATGTAAATACATATACTAAGGAGGTCAGGGTGAAAATTTATTTGGTGCGGCATGGGGAAGCGGTCCCTGAAGAAGTGGATTCGGAAAAGCCACTTAGCCCTCAAGGACGAGAAAATATCGAGAAAATCGCCCGTTTTCTTGGGCAGAAGAGCTTTCCCCTCTCGTTAATCTTGCACAGTCAAAAACTGCGGGCTAAGCAGACGGCCGAAATCATGGGACAATATATTGCTCCGGGGCAAGCGATGGAAGAGCATCCGCAGATGGCCCCAAATGACCCGATTGAATCGGCTTTTGTACGAGCTGCAGCAGAAGATGGCGATAGCATGATGGTAGGACATCTCCCCTATTTGCAAAAACTTTTAGGACATATGGTCGTAGGCAATGATCACATGGAACTTGTCCAATTCGGAGAAGGAACCACCGTATGTGTGGAATCCTCCAATGGGAGTTGGATCATTAACTGGGTCGTGGGTTTAGACCAAGTGTAAAATCAGTTCTTTTCTAATGCTTCAAGAATTTGAATTGAACGTCTTCTTAAATCACCAATTACAAGCTCTTCGTCATTCAGATAGTTATTCAAATTTATGAAAAGAGGTGTCCAAGCAGGATCTGTATTTTTTTTAAACCAATTATTACTCAACTGGGTTAAAGATATTTTAGAATCTAAATTATTCAGAATCTCATATTTTAATGTGTCTGATACAAATACAGTTGCTGCAGATTTTTTATATTGAGTTAAATTGGAAAAATATTCTTCTTCTTCAAAAGTAAGAAAAAGAGGGACTCCTTTAATTGTCACTATGATAACTCCTTTAAAGCTTTTAAATTTCTGGAAATGAGCTCTATCATTTTTTTAGTATCCATACTATTCTCTAATTTTTCTAAATAACTGGGATTTTGTCGAATTTTTTGTAAAAATTGATCCATTCCAGCTTTATAATGTACGGGAATAAGACTTAGTATTTCTCTATAATCGTCAATATTTTCGTTACATTCTAAGATTTCTTTTTTTAAGTTTTTTTCAAAATGCTTACAAAGAGTATCTTGATCTTGGATAAGAGATCGAAATACTGCATTGAATTCTGCAATGAGATCTTTCTTTTTAGAAGATGGTTGACTTGCAAACTGTGGACCTTCTTCCTCACCTTCTTCCTCACCTTCTTCACTGAATAAAGAGAAATCATAATTTTCTTCTTCTTCAATAGGCTTTTTTTCAAGAAGTTCAATTGCTGTGCAATTGTCAATGGGATAGACATCTTTAAGTCGTATTGAAGAATCTTCTGCTTCAAATTCTATTAAGACATTTCCTCCATTGAGTGAAGAAAGTTCATTAAATTTTTTCTCAGCATCAGGAATAAAACTAATAAATCTATCATTATTTCCAATTAAAAGATCTAAAAGCGTAATCTGACCAAATTTTTTGAGCAACAATTCTTGATCTTGCAATGACAATTGTTTTAATTTTCCATTCTTTATAATATCAGTTAAACTTACTGCAAATATGCGAGGCATTGCAACTAAAGGAAGACCATTTACCATAGAGCCTAATTTCTCATCTATTTTGCGAGCAGAATCCATAATTTTTTTAGCTTCATTTTCAGAAAAAGGATGTATTTTCGGAGCATTTAACCCAAAATGCTGAAAAATTTGTGCTCCTAATTTTTCAATTGCACAAAGTGTCGAGTTTTGCCATTTCAACACTAAACCAATAGACTGAGTAATTTTTTCTTCAGGAATAAGATAAGAAGGCATGCTACACAAATACGTATGCCCAGTAGAGCCCTCAGAAGACCGATGAAATGTTGTGGTTTGGTCTTCTTCTTTTAGACAACGAGTAAAAATATCAACGAGTTTTCGAGTCTTTTCCGAACTTTCAAAATACAACTCACTGAGTTGTTTTTGCAACTCTAAACTAGAAGAAAGAATAGATTGATTTGTAAGTACCGTCATATCATTACTTTAATTAAATAATTATTATAACGCTTTTTATTATTTAAAGTCCAGAATAAAAATAACTTATGATATATCTTCTAAGTCTTTAAGAATAATTGATATCTGCTGGGAAATTGTTTTTGATTTATCTTCCTTAGGATCATTGACATAGCTTATTATGCTCTCTATGAGCGGTGTCCAGGCTGGGATATTTACCCAATTTTGTGCTAATTGACGCAAAGTATTCCTGGAATCATCGTTATCCAAGTTCATATAGCCCAGAATGGCTTGTACAAATACCAGAGCTGATTTTTTTTGTTCTCCGACAAGAGAAGAAAAATATTGCTGATGTTGCAACTCATTTTTTTCAATTTTCATATTTGATAATTCTACTCTTGTAAAATATTTAGTCCAAGTCTGAAATTGTGGCTTTTGCTATAGTCTTTTGAATATGGAAGAAATTTTTGGGTATATTGAGTCAATCCTTTTTTCTGAGGAAGAAAGAGGGTTTGTTATTGCTAAGATTAAAGAGCCCAAGAAGCGAGAGGTCACCACTATCGTGGGGCCGATGCCCGGTGTCCATGTCGGTGAAAATATCCAATGCAAAGGAAAATGGAAGCACCACGCGAAATTTGGGCCCCAGTTCGAAGTGGAATCTTTTGAAACAGAGGCGCCTACCGATGTAGTAGGGATAAAGCGTTATCTCGAATCGGGAATGATCAAGGGCATTGGCCCTGCTTATGCAGAGCGTATTGTGAAAAAGTTTGGCATCGAAACGCTCAATGTGATCGATTGCAAACCTGCAAAACTTCTTACAGTTCCTGGTATTGGAGAAAAACGAGTCGAAATCATTGTCCGTTGCTGGGAAGAGCAACGCCAGGTCCGCAATGTGATGATTTTCTTGCGTGGGCATGGAGTCAGTCCATCTTTTGCACAAAAAATCTTTAAGAAATATGGCGATGAAAGCATCGAAAAGATGCGAGAAAATCCCTATCGAATTGCTCAAGAAATTCGAGGGGTGGGGTTCAAAAGCGCCGATCGAATTGCACAAAATTTAGGGATTGAAAAGAATGCTCCTCAAAGGATCCAAAGTGGCATTCAACATGTCCTATGGGAACTGGCAGGCAATGGACATGTCTGCTTCCCCAAAGATGCTCTTGTGGAAGAATGTGAAAAGATCCTCGAAGTTTCTCATGATCGGGTCCTTGCAGAAATCCATGCCTTGCAAGAGCAGGGTGAGGTGGTCGAAGAAGAGGGAGTGATTTGGATCAAGCCGCTTTTTTTAGCTGAAGTTGGAATTGCAAGAGAACTCTCTCGTATCAAAAATGCCCCTTGCGCAATGCGGGAAGTCAAAACAGATAAGGCACTGCAGTGGGTACAAGAAAA